>JBCBPG010000177.1:0-7461 GCA_039820865.1 Pseudomonadota bacterium | reverse complement strand
GGTACGAGAAATCGCCCGCCCAGCCATCCACCGACCGCCAACGCCCGCCACGCCGGGGCCGCCACAGCAGCCCGCCGGCCACGCCCAGCGCCGCCGGCACGATCACGGCCTGCAGCAACAGGAGCGACAGTGTCGGCGAGAAGGGCACGACGAGGCGCCGGATCTCGGTCAGCGCGACGATCGCGGCCAGCGAGACCACGATCAGCAAGGCTCCCCGGTCGATCCCCACCCGGCCGAGCCCGAGCGCCCGCAAGGCCCTGTCCGTCTGCGTGCCCATCCACGGCAGCGCCCGGTCGCGGAGATGGTAGAGCAGCGCGCCCACCGCGAAGGGCAGGAAGGCAGCGGGGATCGATCCATAGGCCCATGTCCACGGGCTGTCCGACACGAGGATCGCCCAAGTCACGAAGACCAGCGAGCCCGCGATCCAGCCAAGCGTCCGATTGAGCGTCCGGCTGATGCCGAGCGCGATCAGGCAGTAGCAGACAAGCTCCAGCGTCAGCGCCCAGGTCGGCGGGACGAGCCGGGACTCGGCCAGGATCGGCGTTGGCGTCAGATACAGCATCGTCGCCGTCTCGAACCACTCGGCGGCGTCGCGCGGAGGGAACATTGTGCCCTTGAACGCGACCATTGCAGGCCACCCATAGACCGAGGCCGCGACGACGGTCAGCGCCAGCACGAGGTAGTAGCCCGGCAGGAGACGCAGCGCCCGGTTGGTCCAGAAGGCCACGAAACCACCCGGCGAATGCCCATACACCTCGCAGGTGACATGCGTCATCAGGTAGCCGGACAGGACGAAGAAGGCGAAGACGGCGCTGCCGCCGATCAGACGCAGCTCGGCCACGTGGGTCATGACGACGAAGAGCGCCAGCACTAGACGGAAGATGCCCATCGTGTACCCCCTGCCGCCCGGGCCTGCCCGCGCCATTCAGTCCCGCTGCGACAATCTGTTGGTGCTGGAAATTGAAACACGGACGCCAGCGGGTCCTCCCTCACGGGTATCCTAGTCGTCGGAGACGCACGCGCAAGCGATGCCCGCCCCTCCGCCACCACGGAACCCAACCCTGGAAAAGCGCGAACCGCCGAAACGGCACCCGGCCCCCTCATGGGTGACACCCCGCCGTGGAACAGGTTTGCGAACAGGCTGGCCGCGCGTCCTGTGCAGCCACCCGGCGCGGCACGCCCGGGCCGAAACGTTGGCGCCTTACCGCCGCGCCTGGGCCAGCGCCAGCGCGGAGTGCCGGCGGGCCCGAGAGCCGGAGGCAGCCATGCTCACGACCAGCAGGCCCCCTCGCCAATGGCCGTCCTCGGCTCTGACTGGCGCAACAGGGCCAGTCCCAAGCTGCGCCGCTGCCTCGAAGGTGATCCCTGCCACGCAGAGCCCTGGCCGCTCACTCCGAAGGCGCCGAAGCGGGGTGCGAAACCGGATCCCGGGTTCGGCCATGTGCGACCCCAAGGGCCGGTGCCAACCTGACCGGGGGCCCGTGGCGGGGGCGGCAGGGGCGGCGTCCGCGCGCTCAGCGCAGTATGCTGACGGTTCTGGCCATCAGCGTCGGATCGGGGCGCGCGGCACTGCCGGTGGGGCCGCAGCGCAGGTGCAGCCGGGCGCTCTCCCTCCCGGCCTCGGCCAGCGCCAGAGCGCAGTGCCGGCCCTCGGCGTCGAAATAGAGCCGCTCGCCGACCATCATGTTCGCCACGTGGTCCGCGACGATCACCGTCGCCGCGCCATCCCAGGCCTCGCGAAGCGCGATCAGCGTCACCGGCGAGAGGAGCTGGATGGCGTCGCCCCCCGTCTTGAGCGCGATCGCGCCCTCGACGCCGCCGTCCTCGCGCAGCGCCATCTCGACGGCGCGCTTCTCGGCGACCGCATCGTCGCGGGCTTCGGCGCGGGCCTCGGCGCGGGCCTCGACCCGGGCCACGACCTTTGCCTCCAGCCGCCTCAGCGTGTTGTCCAGCGCGGCGATCCCCGCACCGTCCGCCGCGGCCGGCGGCGCAATCCCGCCGCGCGCGTTCCAGCCGACCAGCCCGCCCGTGATCATCGCGCTCGCCACCGCCATCGCGACCAGGAATTCACGACCGCCGCGCGACTTGCGACGATGTCCCCACTGCACACTCCGACCCATGTCCAACACCCATCATGTGATAACCTGTCGCTCATCGGCCCCAGCGCGGCGTCGAAATCAAGGCAGCCCCGCCCCGGTCTCCGCCCAGTTCCTGGCCCCTCCGCGAAGACCTCACCTGCAACCTTCGCCGATAGTTAACGATGAACGCCGGCTTTAGCGTCATCCTTAATGATGCGTGACGAATGCCGGAACTTGGGGACAGGCACACTATACGAACGGATACGGGCCCTATGCACCGGCCCGTCGGCGGTCGCGTGCGGTCAGGCCGGCGATCATCGGTAGAGACGGGCAGTCGCGACGCCGTTTCGGGACGCCTTGCGGGTATGGGCGAGAGCGGGCGGGCGCGCCATGCGGGGATGGCGGGCCGGGACCGGGCGGTCTAGGAAGGCCGCATGCTGCAGGCCGACACACCAGCGACGCCGGACCTCTCGCCCGACCAGGAGACCGCCTGGGCGACGATCGCCGGACGCCTCGCGGCGCATGGCATCGATCTCGAGGCCGGCGAAGCCGAGACGGCGGGCGACGACCCCGACGCGGCCGAGGTGCTGGCCGTCACGGGCAAGGCGGGCTCGGGCAAGACGGTGCTGCTGGCGGGCCTTGCGCGGCGGCTGCGCGAAGCGCGCGTCAACCCGGTGCTGGCCGAGGACGCCTATCGCCGCCGCCGCGACCACCGCTCCTTCACCGTGCTGGCGCCGACCAACAAGGCGGTCTCGGTGCTCCGCTCACGCGGCGTGCCCGCCTCGACGCTGCACCGCATCATGTACACCCCCGTCTACGACCCGGAATACCAGAAGGTCGCCGACTGGCTGGAGGGCGAGCGCAAGTCCCGCCCCAAGGTCGAGGGCATGACCGAGGAGGCGCTCGACCGCGCCAAGGCCGCGCATGACACCCATGGCTCGGTGGCGGGCGCACTGGCGGCGGCGGGACTGCGCGGCTCGGACTTCATCACCGGCTGGAAGCGGCGCGAGGACACGCTCGACATCGCGCTGGTCGACGAGGCCTCGATGATCGACCCGCAGCAGATGGAGGACCTCGCCGCCATCTTCCGCCTGATCGTCCTCTTCGGCGACCCGGCGCAGCTGGCACCCGTGGGCGGCAAGGGCGCGATGGTCTTCGACACGCTGCCCGAGGGCCGCCGCCTCGCCCTCGGCCGCGTCCACCGCCAGGCGGCCGACAGCCCGATCCTGGACCTCGCCCACGCGCTCGGCGATCCGGCGCTCGACTTCGCCAGCTTCGAGCGCATGGTCGAGGAGGCGGCCGCGCGGGACGAGCGCGTGCTGCTGGCCCCCCGCGCCGATCCCGACCTGATGGCCGAGAGCCCGATGCTGGTCTGGCGCAACAAGACCCGGGTGCGCCTGATCGCGGGCTTTCGCAACGCCCACGAGATCTCGCCCGGCACGCTGGCCCGGGGCGAGCCGCTGGTCTGCGACGGTCTCGAACTGCCGCTGAAAAAGCGCCAGCACCGCGCCGAGCTGGAGGGCCACGGTCTGGTCAAGGGCGCCCATGCCCGCTTCCTCGGCAACGGGCGCAAGCAGCACTATGCCCGCGTCGACGTCGCCGGGACCGAGGAGGGCGCGATCTCGGTCGCCGCCATCATCCAGATCGAACAGCCCGAGGCCGAGACGCTGATGCTCTCGGCCGCGCGCATGGGCGCGGTCTTCCTGCACGGCGCGGCGGTGACGATCCACAAGGCGCAGGGCTCGCAATGGCCGCGCGTGCAGGTCTTCGCGCCCGACCTCTTCGTCGCCGCGCGGACCGGGCAGGAGGAGGCGGGCATCGCGCTCTGGAAGCGCCTCGCCTATGTCGCGATCACGCGGGCCGAGGAGCAACTGATCTGGGTCCGCCGCGCCGCCCTCGCGCGCCCCGCGCACCCCCTCGGCCGCACCGCCGAGCCGACACCCGGGACCACCACGGCCCCCACCACGGCCCCCGCCACGGCCCCCGCCAAGACCACTGACAAGACCACTGACAAGACCACTGACAAGACCACTGACAAGACCACTGACAAGACCATCGCCGGAGCGACCTGATGCGCCTCGCCCTCTATGCCGCCCTCGCGCTGGCGGTCCTTGCCGGCGGCTGGTCCGGCGCCTGGTTCCTCGGCCGCGGCGCGGTCGCCGACCGGCTGGACGGTGCGATCGCGGCGCTGGGGCGCGAGGGCGTGACGCTGACCGCCGGCGCCCGCGCCATCGGCGGCTTTCCCCTCGCCTACGACATCCGGCTCGAGGACGTGACGCTTGCAAGCGGCGATGCCGGCCTCAGCATGCCCTGGATCGCGGCCCGCGCCACGCCGCTCGAGACCGGCCGGCTCGCCCTCACCCTGCCCGCGACGATGGAGCTCGCGATTGCAGGCGCCCTTGCGCCGCTGACGATCGAGCTGGAGGGCGCCACCGGCACCGTCGCGCCCGCCGAGGTGGAGGGCCTGCCCGGCATCGAGACCGTGCTGGACCTGCCCGTCATCCGCAGCGTCGAGCGTCAGGAGGGTCCGGGCGGCGCCCAGGTGATCGCGGTCGAGGCCGGGGGCACGACGCTGCGCCTCGCCGTCCCGGCGCCTCCGGGTGACCCCTTCGGCGCACCACCGCAGGCCGCGCGCCGCCTCCTGGTCGAGATCGCCCGCCTCGACGCCATCGACCAGCGCAGCGCACCGCCCGACATCCCCGCGCCGATCCCCGTGCGCCGCAGCGACCTCGCCGCGCGCGACCTGCTCGCGACGCTGCGCTGGGTGCCGGGGCCCCCCGGAAACGCGGCGGAAAACCCAGCCGGAAACGCGGGGACAGACGCGACCGAGGCACGCGTCAGCCTGCAGAGCGGCACGGTCACCATCGAGACGCGGCGCGCGCCCGACGACCCGGAGCCGGCCGGCAGCCTTGCCATCGGCACGCTGGCCGGCGCCGCGACGCTGGCCGAGGACATCGTCACCAGCCGTCTCACCATCGACGAGATCGCCGCCGCGGGCACCATCCCGGCCGAGGGCGACACCCCCGAGCGGCTCGGCCGGCTGACCATCGACCGCCTCGACTGGGACCGCGCGCTGCCGATCCGCCGGCTCGACCGCCCGGTCGAGGTCTCCTGGCGCCTCTCGGCCGGCGAGATCACGCCCGACGCGGCGATCTGGGCGCTGGTCGACCCGGCCAAGGCGCTGCCGCGCGAGAGCGGGCGCATCCACCTGACGCTCGCCGGCCAGCGCGCGCCCGATGACGTGCCGGACGCCGAGGCAGAGACCGGGGACACCGGACCGGGCCCCCTCGCCCGGCTCGAGACGCTGGACATCGACCTCGCCCTCCGCGGCGCGGGCGCCAGCGCCGAGGGCCGCGTCGCCCTCGCCCTGCCGCAGGACGGCCTGATCGGCGGCGAGGGGCGGCTCAGGCTGGAGGGGGCGATGTCGCTCCTGCGCAACCTCGCCGCCGCCGGCATCGTCGATGTCGCGACGCTGACGGCGGGGCTCGACCTCGCCGGGCAATACGCCCGCCCCGGCAGCGCGCCCGACAGCCTGGTCAGCGAGATCGCCATCGCCGAGGGCGACCTCTCGATGGGCGGGGTTTATCTCGTCACGCTCTCCGAGGGCCCGCGCGGTCCCTTCGGCGGCCCGCTGGCGCTGGTGGTCCGGCGGCTGTTGTCGAGCCGGCTCCAGGGCTCGGGCGAGGTGCTGCCCGAAACGATCCTGCGCCTCGACACCCCGCAGTAGGATCAGAGCGTCTTCAGGTACTCGATCAGCGCGCGCCGCTCACCGTCGTCCAGCGTCTCGCTGAAGAGATGCCCGCCCTTGCCATAGCCGTGCCGCGTCGTGTCGTAGATCCGGCGGCGGAGGGCCGGGTCGGCCTCCTCCGCCTGGCCCCCCTCCAGCACCTCGTAGCCCCAGCCCAGCGCCTCGCGGTCGAACCGCCGCGGCAGGGTATGGCGCCAGAACGCCGGCCGCAGGCTGCTGTCCAGCAGCGCCGCCATGCTGGGCACCGAGCCGTTGTGGAGGTACGGCGCCGTCGCCCAGACCCCGTCCAGCGGCGGCGCGACATAGCCCGGCGCCGGCATCGCGCTTTCGTCGGTGCCGTAGGGGGACTGCGCGATCCAGCGATAGAACCGGTCGCGCGACCCGTCCGTCGCCGCCAGCGCATAGGCCGGGTCGGTCCCGATCACGTCCAGCGGATAGACCCGGTCGGGATAGTCGATCGTCGCCCCATAGGTCCCGTGGCACGAGGCACAGGCCCGGCCGAACACCGCCTCGCCCTCGGCCGCCAGCGCCCGGTCGACGGGATGCGGATAGGCCGGCGCCTCCAGCGAGGCGATATAGGCGCGGATATCGGCGGCGTAGGCGTCGATCGCCGCCACCTCCTCGAGGCTGGAGACGCAGAGCATCGAGGCCAGCAGCATGAAGCCCGCGTGATCGCCGCGCCCGATCGTCGTGTAGAACATCGCGTTCTTGTGGCGCATGCCCCACCAGGGCGGCACGCTGACGGGCAGCGGCTCGGGCTGGGGCGGCTCGATCAGCGGCTCGGCCGACCAGGCCATCGTCTCGGGGTCGAGATGGGCCATCAGCGCCCAGGTCAGGTTCGTCGCCGGGTTCACGCCCACGGTCGCGGTGCGGGTATAGGGCGCGATGCCCTCGATCCGGTCGGCCCAGTGCGCCCAGGCGCGCGTCTCGGCCTCGCCCCGCACATAGCTGCCCGACTGCAGCACCAGCCGCCGCGGATCGCCGGTGAAGTCCGCGAACTCGTTGCCGAGGCCCACGACGAGATCCCCTTCGATCTCGGCGGCATGGCAGGTGAGGCAGTTGTTCGAGACGATCTCGACCCCGTCGGCGTTCACATGGGACGTCAGCGCATAGGGCAGCGCGGCGTTGCGCCCCTCGCGCCCGGGCAGCAGGTCAGCGGGATCGGTCTCGCCCGCCACCCGCTCCCACGCGCGATAGGGCAGCCCGCAGGAGACGTAGGGCTCGTTCACCAGCGCCCGGTAGCCCGCCGCCGGATCGCCCGCCCGCTGCTCGACCGCCGCCACGAACCCGGTCTCGGAGCGATGGTCCGGCCCGTCGTCGCAGGCCGCGAGCGTCACGGCCAGCGCGGCGAGGAGGCCGAGGCGGCGCAGGGGTCGGTTCTGGGTCACGGTGTCTCGTATCCACTGAGCTGCAGGGTGCCGAGGCCCGCCACCCGTACCCCGTCGCGCGTCCCGGCGACATGGACGAGCCCGCTCCAGAGCGGCTCGGCAAAGGCGAGGCGCTGGTCCTCGATCACGGGCGTGACGTCGAGCGCGAGGCCCGGCCCCGCGATCCGCCAGGCGACCGGGTAGACCGGCTCGTCCCCCGGCCCCCAGCGCGCGGCCACCTCCATCGTGACGTCCTCGGCCAGCGGCG
>JBCBPG010000176.1:0-7496 GCA_039820865.1 Pseudomonadota bacterium | reverse complement strand
GCGGGCGCCCGATCGGGCGAGGTCTCCCGCCGCGCGCACCCTCCCGCGTCATCCTAGAGCACTTTCCAGCCAGACTGACTCAGTCTGGCGACAAGAAAATGCGGCAATCAAGACAGCCTGGAGCGCGAGACCTGACGCAGTCAGGTCGGCAGGCGCTCTGGGCGCCGGGATGTGACTTTTCGGCGAACGCTGCAGAGTTCGGATCCGCAACGCCGGGGCCAGGGGTCACGGACCGTTCAGCGACCCCACGCCAAACTGACGTGGGCGGGCGCGGGCGCGGGCGTCGGCCCAGCGGCTGGCTCGGGCGGGCGCGGGCACCGGGCCGGCACCGGGGTGGCACCGGGGTGGCACCGGGCCGGCGGCCTCGGGCACGCTACCGGGTCAGGATCTCGATGTCCCGAAACGGTGTGCCGATCGCAGCCGTACCCGGAGCGGTCCCGCCTCAGGCGGCGCCGAAGAGGCGGCCGGTGGCGCGTTCGTAGACGGCGAGCGTGGCGCGCTGCATGTTCTGCACGGTGTAGCGGGCCGAGACGCGGGCGCGGGCGGACATCCGCATATGCGCGCGCGCCGAGGGGTCCATGGCCAGTGCCTCGCGGATCGCGCCGGCCAGCGCCTGCGCATCGCCCGGGGGCACCAGCCAGCCGGTCTCGCCATGCGCCACGGTCTCGCGCGCGCCGCCGTGGTCGGTCGCGATGACGAGACGCCCCATGGCCTGCGCCTCGACCGCGACACGGCCGAAGGCTTCGGGCTCCAGCGAGGCGGACAGCACGATCGAGGCCAGCTTGTAGGCCGCCGGCATGTCGGTCACCGCCCCGGTCAGGCGCACGAAGGCACCGACGCCGGCCGCCTCGATCATCCGCTCGAGCCGCTCGCCATAGCCCGAGCCGCCGTCATGGCCGACCAGCAGGAACAGCATGTCCGGCGGCTGGCCGTCCCGCATCAGGGCCCGGGCGGCGGCGATCACGGTCTCGCCGCCCTTCCAGCGGGTCAGCCGGCCCGGCAGCATCACGATGGGCCGGCTGTCGTCGAGCAGCCCCCAGGCCTCGGCCAGCAGGGCCGTGCGCCCGCCCGAGACCACGTCCTCGGAAAACGCGTCGAGATCGGCGCCGCGCGGGATCACGACCACCTGGTCGGCCGGCACGCGATGGCGCTCCAGCACGAGCGCGCGGATGAACTCGGAGATCGCGATCACCGGCCGGCCCGAGGCCATGACGCTGTTGTAGAGCCGCTTGAGGGGCAGGCCCTCGCCATAGCTGCCGTGATAGGTGGTCACGAAGGGCGTGCCCGTGCGCCTGGCCGCCCATTTCGCCGACCAGGCCGGTGCGCGCGAGCGGGCATGGACGAGGTCGACGCCCTCCTCGCGGATCAGGTCCTCGAGGATGCCGGCGTTCTGCCAGATGTTGAGCGGGTTCTTGGTCGCGGCGTTGAGCTCGACGATCTCGCCGCCGGCGCGCTCGATGCGGGGGGCGAGCTGGCCGCCCTCGGTCGCCACCAGCGCGCGCCCGCCGGCGGCCATGATCGCCTCGGCGATCTCGACGGTGCCGCGCTCGACCCCGCCGAGGTCGAGGCGCGGGACGACCTGGAGGATCGTCAGCCGGCCGCGGGAGCGCGGGGCGGGATCGGTGTCGATGCCGGTGGCCCTTTCGGTGCCGGCCGGGACGCCCTCGGACGCGGTGGTCGGGCCGGCCGTCAGCGTTGCCACCGGCGCCGGCCGGACCGTGGCCCGTCCCGACGCCACGGGCTTGAGCGTGCCGCCCGCCCGGATAGGCTCCACGCGCCCGGCCATCGCCGGGTGGGCGGCGCTGCCGCTCGGGTCTATCGGGGGGGACGAGGCGGACATGACCGCTCCGGACACGTTGACGATCGCTTCGGACAGGGTGCTCGCCTATCACAGGCTCGGCGCGACAGGCGACGGAAAAGCCCGGCCGGGGATCGTTTTCCTCGGCGGTTTCCGATCCGACATGACGGGGACCAAGGCGACCGACCTCGAAGCGCGGGCCCGGGCGGGGGGCCGGGCGTTCCTGCGCTTCGACTATCGCGGCCACGGGGCGAGTTCCGGGCGCTTCGAGGAGGGGGCGATCGGCGACTGGGCCGATGACGCGGCCGAGGCCGTGGCGCGGCTGACCGAGGGGCCGCAGGTGCTGGTCGGCTCGTCGATGGGCGGCTGGATCGCCTGCCTGCTGGCGCGCCGGATGCCGGAGCGCGTGGCGGCCCTGGTCGGCATCGCCGCCGCGCCCGACTTCACCGAGGACGCCATGTGGGCGGGGTTCGACGCGGCCCAGCGCGCGCGGCTGATGGCCGAGGGTGCCGTGGCCGTGCCCTCCGAGTACGGCGAGGACCTGGTGATCACGCGGCGCCTGATCGAGGACGGCCGCGAGAACCTGGTCCTGCGCAGCCCGCTGGCGATCCCGGGGCGGCTGCGGCTGCTCCACGGCACTGCGGATGACGATGTCCCCGTCGACCGGGGGCTGGCGCTGCTGGCCCATGCCGACTGTGCGGACGCCCGGCTGACGCTGGTCAAGGGCGCCGACCACCGCTTCTCCGGCCCGGCCGAGCTCGACCTCGTCTGGCAGACCGTCGAGGCGGTGAGCGACTGAGCCATGGGCGCCTCCAGGGCGGCCTATCGGGCGTCGCACCCGGTGGCCGGTGCCGGTCGAGCGGCCGCGGCGGACGCGGTGCCCCCGGGCGGGCGCGCGTCGGTCGCGGCACCTTGCCACGAGCGCCGGTCGTGCCGCCGCCGCTCGCGGGCCCTCGGCAGGCGGTGCGCCGTTCGATAGGCGGCTCAGTAGGCCATCGGGGTGCCGAGGTAGTCCTCGAAGACGCCGGTCGTCTCGGGGGTGAGGCGGGCGAAGCGCTGCATCAGCCCCTCGGCCGAGGCGCGCGGCGTGACCGGTGCGCTGGTGCCGCCCATGTCGGTCGAGACCCAGCCGGGATGGTAGGCGCCGACGGCGATGCCCTCGGGCGCGAGGTCGGCGGCGAGGTTGCGCGCCAGGTTCGTCGCCGCCGCCTTGGAGGCGCGGTAGATGTAGGACCCGCCCGGCGCCCGCGCGGACGAGCCCATCTGCGAGGAGATGATGGCGATCGCCGCGCCCCGGCCCGCGGCCCGCGCGGCGCGGAGGGCGGGCAGGAAGGCCTCGACGGTGAAGTAGACGCCCGCGACGTTGGTGGCGAGCACCGCGGACCAGTCGTCGGGGCCGAAGTCCGGGTCGCCGAGCCTGCCGCGCCCGCGATACTGCCCGGCATTGCAGACCAGCAGGTTGACGGGTCCCCCGATCGCCGCCGCGGCGGTGGCGAGGCTCGCGGGCTCGGTCACGTCGGCCGCGTGGACCGCGAGCGTGCCGCCGAGCGCCGTCAGGGCCGCCGCGCCCGCCGGGTCGCGCACGGTGGCCTCGACACGGGCGCCGCCGGCCAGCGCCGTGCGGCAGAGTTCGAGCCCGATGCCGCGATTGGCCCCGGTCACGACGATGTGCTGATCGGCCGCCGGCATGAAACACCCTCCTTGGCTGGTCGCGCGGGCGGACGATAGGCTGGCGTCACCGCGACCGCCAGCGACCCGCCCGCCCGCACGCCCGCCCGCACGCCCGCCCAGCCCGCCCGCCCAGCCCGCACGCCCTGCCCGCGCCGACCCGCCCGCGCCGACCCGCCGCGCCACCCCGCCCGCGCCACCCAAGGAGAACGCCATGGTCCCGACCTATCGTCACGCGCTGATCGTGGGGGCCGGCAGCGGGCTCTCGGCCTCGATCGCGCGGCTCATGGCGGCCGACGGGCTGGCGGTCAGCCTCGCCGCCCGCTCGACCGGCGATCTCGAGGCGCTCGCGGCCGAGACCGGGGCCGGCGTTCATGCCTGCGACGCGGGCGACCACACGGCCGTCGCGGCGCTCTTTGCCGCGCTCGATGCCGGGCCCGCGGGAGCGCCGGATGTCGTCGTCTACAACCCCTCGGCGCGTCAGCGCGGCCCGCTGGTCGAGCTCGATCCCGAGACGGTGACCAGGGCGGTGCAGGTGACCGCCCTCGGCGCCTTCTACGTCGCGCGCGAGGCGGCGCTGCGCATGCAGCCCGGCGGCGCCGGCAGCGAGGGGCACGGCGCGCTTCTCTTCACCGGGGCCTCGGCGGGGGTGAAGGGCTATCCGCGCTCGGCCCCCTTCGCGATGGGCAAGTTCGCGCTCCGCGGCCTCGCCCAGTCTCTGGCGCGCGAGCTGCACCCCTGCGGCATCCATGTCGGCCACTTCGTCATCGACGGCGGCATCCTGAACCCGGCGCGCCCCGACCGGCGGGGCGGCGGGACGGCCGACGCGCTCTTGGACCCCGACGCCATCGCGCGGAGCTATCGCCACTTCCTTGCGCAGGACCGCTCGGCCTGGGCCTGGGAGGTCGAGCTCCGGCCCTGGGTCGAGACGTTCTAGCTAGCGCCGCCTGCGCGCTGTCGTGGCGCGACCTCGCGCGGATGTTCCGGCGGCGCCTGCGCGCTGTCGTGGTGTGCGCTTCCGGGGAAGTTCCAGCGCCGCCTGCGCGCTGTCGTGACGCGACCTCCCGCGGATGTTCCGGCGCCGCCCCCGCGCTGTCCTGGCGCGCCCTCCCGCGGACGTTCCGGCGGCGCCTGCGCTGTCGTGGCGCACCCCTGCCGCCGACGTTCCGGCGGCGCCTGCGCTGTCGTGGCGCCCCCCTAACCGCGGACGTTTTAGCGGCGCCTGCGCTGTCGTGGCGCGCCCCTAACCGCGGACGTTTTAGCGTCGCCTGCGCGCCGTCGTGGCGCGCCCCCTCCCGCGTCAGGGTATGTGCGATTCGCCCAACGGGCGGCTAACGCCCTCTCGCAGCCGTTGCGTCGATGGGTCTGCAGCGTTCGGGGATTGGTCACGCCTTGCGGTGTAACCTGACGCGGGAGGGAGCGGGGACCGGGTCCGTTGGCGGGGTCCGATGGTGGGGTCCGATGGTGGGGTCCGATGGTGGGGCCGCCTGTGCGGAGGGGGCGCTTCTGGGGTGGTGCTCAGGCCAGCGTGACCGGGTCGCCGAGCGCGACTTGGCCGGCAGAGACGATCGAGGCGGTGATGCCGCCATGGCCGCGCACGGCGCTGTAGCCGCCGTGGCCGAGCGTCTCCTCCATGCGCGAGCAGGGCGCGGCGGGGCCGGTCACGGCGAGCACCGCTCCGCCGATCCGGATCTCGCGGTGGCGCAGTGCCAGCAGGTTCACGCCCGCCACCACGATGTTGCGCCGAAGATGCGCCGGATCGACGGGGGCCCGGATCCCAGTCCCCGTCCCGCTCCCCGTCCTGCTCCCCGTCCTGCTCCCTGCCCCGCTCCCTCCCCCGCTCGTGGCAGCGTGGCCGAGGAAGGCGGCGATGACGGCGAGGTGTTCGGCCTGGAGCAGGGTGACGGCGCGACTGGCGCCGCGGGCATGGTCGCCGACGAGGCCGTTCGCCGCGATCTCGGCCGTCTCGACGACCGTCATCGGTGCGCGACGGGCGGGGCGGAGGCCGATCCAGGTGACGCGGCCGTCCTGGGCGATGCGTCGGGTCAGCTCGGCAATCGTCTGCATCGTCGCGCCCCGTTCAGCCGTCAGCCGATCACCCAGGCCGCGGCCAGCAGGCCGGCGGCGAGGATGCCGAGTGCCACCGCGATCCCGTTCTCGACGATCAGCCGCTTCAGGGCCCGGTCGGGGTCGGCGATCTCGCCGCGCTGCACCGCGCGGGCGGTGCGGAAGACGCGCCACAGGATGGCGAGCGCGATGACGGCGGCGGTGAGGCCGGCCACGATCAACAGGGTGTCGGTCATGCGCGCCCCCTCTCGCGATCCGCTGCAGCGGCCGCCCGTGCCCTGCCGTGCCGTGCCGTGCCCGGTGGCGGGTAACGGCCACCTCCGCCGGTCGGTCGCGCAGCGTCGCGACGCGGCCCGTGCGGCCGGGCTTTGGTGCTGGCATGGCGGCGCGGTGGCCACAACCCCCGGCAAGCATGGCGAATCGAAACGGGCCGCCATGGGGCGGGCGTCCCGTTTCGGCCATCCTGTCGCCCGTCCGTCGCCCCGGTGTCGCCATACCGTCGCATCGCAACGACGCACCCTGAGGCAGGAAATTAGGTCATGGATGCAGGCGCTTGCGGTGGAAACGGGCCCCGGGTGCCGGGGATTGGACACGATCCCGGGCGCGAGACGATGGACGCAGGCCCCGTCAGACACTACTTTTGGTCCTGGATAGGGATTGGAGACACCCATGATCACTGTCGTCGCAGGCCTTGCGCTCGTCATGCTCGCCGTCACCGCGATGGTGATGATGCGTCGCCCGAGCGAGGACCGGCTGCCGATCCGGATCCCGGTCGAGCAGCACGATCCGCGCCGCCGCCGCTGACAGGGCCGCCTAGCCTGACCCGGTCGCGAGACCGGTCGCCCGGCCGGGCCCCTGACGTCTGCCGACGACCCTCGCAGGTCGCCTCCCTTATCGCGCGCCGCGTTGCGGCCAGCAGGCCGGTGGCAGCGCGCCCGCCGCTCTCCCGATCATGAGCTTCTGGGACCGTCTCAAGTCCAGCATCCGGGCCATCCGCAAGGGCGAGAGCCTGGACAGCGTCTTCGACCGGCTGGTGCATGAGCCCGAGCGATCGGTTTCGTTCACCATCGCGGTCATCGCGCTCGGCGCCAAGATGGCCAAGGCCGACGGCCAGGTGACGCGCGACGAGGTCGCCGCCTTCCGCGAGGCGTTCCAGATCCCGCCCCATGCCGAGCGCGAGGCCGCCCGCGTCTACAACCTCGCCCGCCAGGACGTGACCGGCTTCGACGTCTATGCCGAGCGGGTGGCGAAGATGTTCGCCGACCGCCCCGCGGTGCTGGCCGACCTGCTCGAGGGGCTGTGTCACGTCGCCGGGGCCGACGGGCGGTTCCACCCCGACGAGGAGGCGTTCCTGGACGAGGTGGCGCGCATCTTCGGCATCGGCGAGGCCGAGTACCGCGCGATCAAGGCGCGCCAGATCCCCGGCGAGGAGGACCCCTGGGCGGTGCTGGGCGCCGAGCCGGGGATGGAGGCGGATGCGCTGCGCCGCCACTATCGCCGGCTGGTGCGCGAGCTGCACCCCGACGCGCTGATGGCCCGTGGCGTCCCGGCCGAGGCGCGCGCGCTGGCCGAAAAGCGGCTGGCCGCGGTCAACGCCGCCTATGCCGCGATCACCGGCTCGTCCAGGCGGCTGGACGGCGCGCCCGCCTGACCCGCCAGCCTGACCCGCCAGCCTGACCCGCCAGCCTGACCCGCTGGGCGGGTGCGGCGGGCGGGCGCGACGGGCGGGCGGGTCAGGCGGGCGCCGCCACGATCACGCCCGCCAGAACGGCCTGCGCGCCTCCGCCTCGGCTGCGGCGCGCGTGAGCCCGGCATCGGCCAGCACGCTGTCGGGCTGGAAGAAGAGCTCGTCGCGCAGCGCCCGGCGATGGCGCAGGCGCGCGCGCCAGAGGCGGAGCTGCGCGAGCAGGCCGGGGCGCGGCGGGGCGCCGGTGTCCTGTCCAGGCTCGGCCGTCGCCCCGTG
>JBCBPG010000175.1:0-7504 GCA_039820865.1 Pseudomonadota bacterium | reverse complement strand
AGTGCAGATCGCCCATCGAGAGCCCCGCACCGTCGACGTAGACGGGGAAGTAGATCTTCGAGCCGCGGCTGAGATCCTTGATGTCGCAGTTGCCACCATGCTCGCGGGGGGGAACGGTGCGCGCGGCCTCGGCCGCCGCCACATCGCGCGCCTCGCCCTTCATCGCACCCATGTGGGCGGATTGCGTGTTGGGGAGGGCTGCGAGGGGGGGCACGCGGTCAGGGTCGGTCGCGACCAGGGCGCTCTCGCGCTCGTTCCACATGTCGAGCATCTTACGGTCCGGCAGGCAGCCGATGAGACCCGGATGGATCAGGCCCGCATAGCGCACGCCCGGCACGTGACGCGACTTGGTGAACATTCCGTCGATATCCCAGATCGACTTCTGCGCCTCGGGGAAGTGCTCGGTCAGAAAGCCGCCGCCGTTCTGCTTGGAGAAGAAGCCGTTGAAGCCCCAGAGCATCTCGTCCTTGGCGCCGATATCGAGAATGTCGACGATCAGGAGGTCGCCCGGCTCCGCACCCTTCACCCCGATCGGGCCGGAGAGGTAGTGCACCTGCTCGAGCTCGACGTCGCGCACATCGGCCGCGTCGTCGTCGTTGTGGATCTGGCCGCCCGTCCAATCGTAGGTCTCAACGCGGAAATCGTCGCCCGGCTCGACCCAGCAGGCCATCGGAATGTCCGGATGCCAGCGGTTGTGGACCATGGGGTTGGTGTGCGGGCTGTCGGCCAGGTTTACCGAGATCGCCGTATCGGGCATTGGATGCCTCCTCCTTGGTTGTCGTAGTCGGTAGTGCCGAGGGAACCCGTCCGCGATCAGACGGACAGGAACTTGGTGACGCGCTCTTCGTCGAGGCCTTCGCGCGGGCCTTCGAAGACGAAGCTGCCGTTCTCGATGACCACCACGCGGTCGGCGACATCGAGGGCGAAGCTGAGCACCTGCTCGGAGACGACGATCGTCAGGCCGTGCTCGTCGCGGATGCGGCGCAGGGTGCGGGCCATCTCGCGGATGATACTGGGCTGGATACCCTCGGTCGGCTCGTCGAGCAGCAGGACCTTCGGCTCGGCTGCCAGCGCGCGGGCGATGGCGAGCTGCTGCTGCTGGCCGCCCGAGAGGTTGCCTCCGCGCCGCTTGCGCATCTCCTTGAGAACCGGAAACATCTCGTAGAGATGCTCGGGCACCTCCTTCTTGCCGGTCACGGTCAGCCCGGTCTCGATGTTCTCCTGCACCGTCATGGTGCTGAAGATCGCGCGGCCCTGGGGCACGTAGGCCACCCCCTCGGCCACGCGCCGATGGCTCTTCATGCTCGCGATCTCGGTGGCGCCGACACGGATCGACCCCTTGCGCGGTGGCACGATCCCGATGAGCGACTTCATGAGCGTGGTCTTGCCCATGCCGTTGCGGCCCATGACGGCGACGATCTCACCCTTCTCCACGTCGAGGTTGAGCCCGTGCAGGATTTCCGACTGGCCATACGCGACACGTAGATCGTTGATATGCAGCATCTCAGCCTCCGTCAGTGGCCCAGGTAGACTTCGATGACCCTGGGATCGGCCTGGACCTTCTCCATCGAGCCCTGCGCCAGGATCTTGCCCTGGTGGAGCACCAGGACCCTGTGCGCGATGTCCTCGACGAACTTCATGTCGTGCTCGATGACGAGGACCGATCGGCCCTGGATGATCCGGTTGAGCAGCTCGGCGGTCTTCTTGCGCTCGGCGACCGACATGCCGGCTACGGGCTCGTCGAGCATCAGAAGCTCAGGGTCCTGGATCAGCAGCATGCCGATCTCGAGCCACTGCTTCTGGCCATGGCTGAGAAGGCCCGCCTTGTCGCCCAGGTGGTCCGCGAGAAAGATCGTCTCGGCCACCTCCTCGATCCGCGCGATCACCTCGGTCGAACGCTTGAAGGCCAGCGCGCCGAAGACCGAGTAGCCCCTTGGAAAGCTGAGCTCGAGGTTCTCGAAGACCGTGAGACCCTCGTAGATCGACGGGTTCTGGAACTTCCGCCCGACCCCGGCATGCACGATCTGATCCTCGCGCAGGCTGGTGAGCTCCCGGTTCTTGTAGCGGATCGAGCCTTCAGTCGCCCGCGTGCGCCCGCAGATGAGATCGAGCACCGTGGTCTTGCCCGCGCCGTTGGGCCCGATGATCACGTAGATCTCGTTCGTGTCGACGTAGAAGCTCAGGTCGTCGACCGCCTTGAACCCGTCGAACGAGACCGTGAGGCCCTCGACGGCGAGTAGGTAGTCGGTGTGCTGCAGCGCTGCCGCGTTCATCGGGCTCTCCTCACTCGGCCGGCTTGGGGGTGGGGGCAGTCATCGGCGACATCGCGTCGGCAGCCTCAGGCTCCACCGCTCCGCCCCGCCGGTTGGCGATGAAGCGCAGCACGGGCGCCTTGACCCAATCGTCGTAGATACCCGCGAGCCCGTTGGGGAAGGCGAGAACGACCGCGATGAAGAGCGCGCCGAAGCCGAGGAGCCAGAGCTCGGGAAACATCTCGGAGAAGGTGGTCTTCGCCCAGTTGACCACGAGCGCGCCATAGACCGCACCGAGGATCGAGTGACGCCCACCGACCGCGCAGAAGATCACCATCTCGATCGACGGCACGATCCCGATCAGCGTAGGCGACATGAAGCCGACCTGGAGCGTGAACATCGCCCCGCCCACCGCCGCCATCGCGGCGCCGACGCAGAAGATGAAGAGCTTGAAGTTGGCGACATCGTAGCCCGAGAAGCGCACCCGCTCCTCCTGGTCGCGCATGGCGATCAGCACGCGGCCGAGCTTGGAGCGCTTGATCCCCTGCGCGATGAAGAGGCACAGGAAGAGCAGCACGCCGTTGACGAAATAGAGCGTGGTCTTGGCCTCGTCGGTCCGAATGTCCCAGCCGAGGATGGTGCGGAGATCGGTGATACCGTTGATCCCGCCCGTGTAGCCCTGCTGACCGATGATCAGGATCGTCAGCACCGAGACGAGCGCCTGCGTGATGATCGCGAAATAGACGCCCGAGACACGGCGGCGGAACATCGCGACACCAACGATGAAGGCAAGCGCGGCCGGCACCACCAGCACCGCGAGCATGGCAAGCGGCAGGTAGTTGAAAGGCTCCCACCACCAGGGGAGGGATTTGAGCTGGTTCCAGTCCATAAAGTCCGGGATCCCGGGGGTGGACTGGATCGACGTGTTCTCTGGTGTCGACGCCTCGAGCTTGAGGAACATGGCGATGCAGTAACCGCCAAGGCCAAAGAAGATGCCCTGACCAAGGCTGAGAATGCCCCCTGCCCCCCAGCACAGCACCAGACCTATCGCGACGAACGCGTAGGTCAGGTACTTGCCGACAAGGTTCAGCCGGAAGCTGTCGAGCCCCATCGGCAGGACGATAAAGATGAGCACCGCCAGGATGATGAACCCGGCTATTTCGGCGGTGCTCAAATACGGATTGCGAGAAATGGTGCGGGTCATTCGATCATCCCTCTCACTTGCGGACCTTGAAGTCGAACAGGCCCTGCGGGCGGAGCATCAGGATGGTGATGACCGTGAGCAGGACGACGACCTTGGCCATCGAACCCGAGAGGAAGAACTCGAGGATCGACTGCGTCTGGCTGATGGTGAAGGCCGAGGCGATGGTGCCGAGGAGGCTCGCTGCCCCGCCGAAGACGACGACCAGGAAGGTGTCGACGATGTAGAGCTGGCCGGCGGTAGGCCCGGTCGAGCCGATCATCGTAAAGGCCGAGCCCGCGACGCCCGCAACCCCGCATCCGATGCCGAAAGTCAGCCGGTCGGTCATCTCGGTGTTGACGCCGACGGCACCGGCCATCTGGCGGTTGGACATCACCGCGCGCACCTGCTTGCCCCAGGTCGAGCGGAAGAGCATGACGTAGACCGCGACCGAGATTGTGATCGCGAGGATCATCACGAAGAGCCCGTTTATGGGGATCTCGATAAGGTCGGTCAGGTAGATCGAGCCCAGCATCCAGTCAGGCACGCTGACGCCAACCTCGCGCGCCCCGAAAGTCGACCGGTAGATCTGCTGCAGGATGAGCGAGAGCCCCCAGGTTGCGAGGAGCGTGTCGAGCGGGCGCTTGTAGAGGTGGCGTATCAGCCCCCACTCCACCGCCATGCCAAGCGCACCCGCGGCAAAGAAGGCGAGCACCATGGCCACGAAGAAGTAGGCGCCGTAGAGCCCCGGCAGGTACGCCTCGAAAAGCGCCGAGCACAGGTACGTCACATAGGCGCCGAGGATCATGAACTCCCCATGCGCCATGTTGATCACGCCCATCTGGCCGAAGATGATCGCGAGGCCCAAGGCCATCAGCACGAACACCGAGAAGAGAATGAGCCCCGCGAAGCCCTGCATGGCGACGATCGCGCCGAGCTCGCTCATCGTGTAGCCGTCGAACATCCAAAACTCCGTGGCTTGGGCGGCCGCGCCGCCCGGCAGGGATCGGGGGAAAGGAAGGAAGGGCCCGCCGACAAAGCGCGACGGGCCCGATGGGCACCCTCAGAGGGCGCCCGGTGCGATCACTGGTAGCCCTCGGGGAACGGATCGGGCTCGACGAGCTCGGCCGTCTCGAACACCACGTCGTACTGGCCATCGTCGCGGGCGAGACCAACGCGGGTCTTGGACCAGAGGTGATGGTTCTCGTGCACCTTGACGTAGCCCTCGGGGGCGGTGTCGAGCTCGATGCCCGGGCTCGCCTCGCGCACCTTGTCGACATCGAAGGAGCCGGCCTTCTCGACGGCTGCCTTCCAGAGCCAGGGGCCGAGGTAGGCTGCCTGGGTCACGTCGCCGATCACCATGTCGTCGCCCCACATCTCCTTGAAGGCCTGGACGAACGCCTGGTTGTTCTCGTTCGGGAGCGACTGGAAGTACTTCATGCAGGCATAGGCGCCCACGATGTTCTCGCCGCCGATGCCGCGGATCTCGTCCTCGGTCACCGAGATGGTGAGGAGAAGCGGCTTCTCCTCGGTCATGTCGATGCCGGCGGCCTTGAGCTGCTTGTAGAAGGCGACGTTCGAGCCGCCGACGACGATGGCGTAGATCACGTCAGGCTTGCGCAGGCGGATCTTGTTGATCACCGAGTTGAACTGCGTGTGGCCGAGCGGGTAGTACTCCTCGCCTACCACCTTGGCGCCGTCGAGGAATTTCTCGATGTGCGCGCGTGCGATCTTGTTGGAGGTGCGCGGCCAGATGTAGTCGGAGCCGAGGAGGTAGAACGTCTTGGCGCCCTTCTCGCGGGCCACCCAGTCGAGCCCGGCAATGATCTGCTGCGTCGCCTCCTGGCCGGTGTAGATCACGTTCGGCGACTGCTCGAGACCCTCGTAGAACGTCGGGTAGTAGAGGAAGCCGTTGTACTGCTCGAAGACCGGCAGCACCGCCTTGCGGCTCGCCGAGGTCCAGCAGCCCATGACGGAGGCGACCTTGTCGTTCTGAAGGAGCTTGCGCGACTTCTCGGCGAAGGTCGGCCAGTCTGATGCGCCGTCCTCCTGGATGAACTCGATCTTGCGGCCGAGCACGCCACCCATGGCGTTGATCTGGCTGATCGCGAGCTTCTCGGCCTGCACCGACCCCGTCTCGGAAATCGCCATCGTGCCGGTGATCGAGTGCAGGATGCCGATGGTCACGGTGTCGTCCGTCACCGCGAGGTCGGTCGTGTTGACCGCAGCCGTGGGGAAGTCGGCCGCGCGCAGGTTGGACGGCTTGAAAAGGCCCGCCGTCAGCGCCGCAGCGCTGGCGCCCACGACAAAACCGCGTCGGCCGATGCTTCCAGGCCCTTGATTCTTAGGTGTTTTCGGTGCGTCCGTCATGATCTCTCCTCTCGCGCCACGCTCGTTGTCAGGTCGAGCGGCTGTCGGGATGTTCCCGTCGAGGAGTCAGGATCGGGCTTGGCAGCTGCGCGCTTAATACGCGGATCTACGTATATGACTACGCGCTTCGGTGTAGGAACATTGAAACCGTTAACAAATGCAGCCGACCGCGAGCTGCAGAGCACGTGTGAAGTGAAACCCACGTCCGCAGGCTGGGAGGAAATCAACCATTAATCGAGGGGCGCGGCCCCTCCCCGGGCGTGAAGTATGAATCAGGTAGCAGAGATCGGCGAGCCGCGACGGACCTACAACCAGTGGGTCGCGAACGAGACGATGGAAGACTTCGCGCTGCGCTTCACCGCACGGCGCGCACGCAAGTGGTCGACCGCCCGTGTCGCGAACACCGCAATCGGTTCGATCTCGTTCCTCGCGCTCGAGGCGATCGGCGCGGCGATAACCCTCTCCTACGGGTTCGAGAACGCAGTGCTCGCGATCCTCGCGGTCGGCGCGGCGCTGTTTCTCACAGGGCTGCCCATCAGCTACCATGCGGCCAAGGCGGGCGTGGACATCGACCTGCTGACCCGGGGTGCCGGCTTTGGCTACATCGGCTCGACCATCACCTCGCTGATCTACGCCTCGTTCACCTTCATCTTCTTCGCGCTCGAGGCGGCCATCCTGTCCTTCGCGCTCGAGCTCTGTTTCGGCATCCCGTTGGCCGTGGGCTACCTGCTCAACGCGCTGATCGTTATCCCCCTCGTCAGCCACGGCTTTACCCGGATCGGAGCCTTTCAGAAGTGGAGCCAGCCGGTCTGGATCGTGCTGCACCTGATGCCGTTCGTGCTCCTCATCTGGGTCGGTGTCGATCTCGACGCGTGGATCGGGCATGACGGGCGGATGGGCGATGGCAGCTTCGATCTGCTGCTCTTCGCAACCGCGAGCGGCGTGATATTCTCTCTCGCAGCCCAGATCGGCGAGCAGGTCGACTTTCTGCGCTTTCTGCCCGAGCCCAAGACCCGCGCCGAACGGCTGAAATGGTGGGTGGCCCTCGTCTCTGCCGGACCGGGCTGGGCGGTGCTCGGCACGGTCAAGATGCTGGCGGGCTCGCTCTTGGCCGTGCTGGCGCTGCAGGCGGGTGTGCCGTCGGAGATGGCGGCCGAGCCCACGCAGATGTACCTCTCCGCCTTCGAGACCGCCCTGCCGTGGCCCGCGCTCGCGTTGGTGCTCACGGGGCTTTTCGTCATCGTCTCGCAGCTCAAGATCAACGTGACAAATGCCTATGCGGGCTCGATCGCCTGGTCCAACTTCTTCTCGCGCCTCACCCATCAGCACCCTGGTCGGGTCGTCTGGTTGTGCTTTAACGTCCTGATTGCGCTCACGTTGATGGAGTTCGGGGTCTTCGGGGCGCTCGAGCACACCCTTGGGCTCTACAGCCTCGTCGCCGTCGCCTGGATCGGGGCGATCACCGCGGATCTCCTGATCAACAAGCCCCTCGGCCTCTCGCCGAAGGGCATCGAGTTCCGCCGCGCCTACCTTTTCGACATCAACCCCGTGGGCGTTGGTGCGATGGCGACGGCGACCGTGCTCTCGCTCGCGGCCTATCTCGGCGCTCTCGGGACGACAGCGGAGGCGATGTCGTCGGCCATCGCGCTCGGCACGGCGCTCGTCGTCGCCCCCTGCATCGCCTGGCTGACGGGTGGGCGCT
>JBCBPG010000174.1:0-7544 GCA_039820865.1 Pseudomonadota bacterium | reverse complement strand
GGATGGTCCACGCTGTCCGAGGTCGAGAACGGCACCCGCGTGTTGCCGCCATAGACCGAGCTGGACGAGGCATAGAGCAGGTGGCGCGGGCGCACCGCGCGACAGCCCTCGAGGATCGCCAGGAACCCCGTCAGGTTGGCATCGGCATAATCGAAGGGCGCGTCGAGCCCGTGGCGCACCCCCGCCTGCGCGGCGAGATGGATCACGATCTCCGGGCGCACCTCGTCGAACAGCGCCGCGACGCCCGCACGATCGGCGATGTCGAGGCGGCGAAAGGCGAAACCGTCCCGCCCCTCCAGCCGCGCCAGCCGCGATTCCTTCAGCCCCACGTCGTAATAGGGCGAGAGGCAGTCGACCCCCAGAACCGCCGCGCCGTCGTCGAGCAGCCGCTCCGACAGCGCCGCGCCGATGAAGCCCGCCGCCCCCGTCACCAGGACCGGCGGCCCGCCCGCACCGGCCATCAGGGCGGCCATCAGGGCCGGCCGACCGAGCTGTAGCGGAAGCCCGCCGCCCGCGCATCGGCCGGGACGTAGATGTTGCGCAGGTCCACCATCACCGCCTCGGCCATGTCACCCGCCATCCGCTTGAGGTCGAGCGCGCGGAACTCGTTCCACTCGGTCAGCACGACGATGGCATCGGCCCCGCTGGCCGCGGCATAGGGGTCGCTGTGCCACTCGACGCCCGGCAGCAACTCGCGCCCCTCCTTCTCGCCCTGCGGGTCGATCACCCGCACCGCCGCCCCGCCGCCGATCAGCGCGGGCACCACGGTCAGCGCCGGGCTGTCGCGCATGTCGTCGGTGTTCGGCTTGAAGGTGACGCCCAGCACCAGGATCGTCTTGCCCTGCACCCGGTCCTCCAGCGCCTCGCGGATCTTCTCGACCATGCGGCGCTTGCGGGCATCGTTGACCGCGATCACCGTCTCGACGATGCGCACGGGGCTGGCGAGCTCGACGGCCGACCGCGCGAGCGCCGAGGTGTCCTTGGGAAAGCACGAGCCGCCATAGCCCGGCCCGGGGTGCAGGAACTTCGACCCGATCCGCCCGTCCAGCCCGATCCCCTTGGCGACATGCTGGACGTCGGCGCCCGTGCGCTCGCAGAGATCGGCGATCTCGTTGATGAAGGTGATCTTGGTCGCCAGGAACGCGTTGGCGGCATACTTGATGATCTCCGCACTCTCCAGCGAGGTCACCAGCACCGGCGTCTCGCGGATGTTGAGCGGGCGATAGATCTCGCGCATCACCGCCTCGGCCCGCGCGCTCTCGACCCCGACGACGACGCGGTCGGGACGCATGAAGTCCTCGATCGCCGCACCCTCGCGCAGGAACTCGGGGTTCGAGGCGACGTCGAAGTCCAGATCCGGGTTCACCGCGCGCATCCGGCGCGCGACCTCGGCATTGGTGCCGACGGGCACGGTCGACTTGCAGACGACGACGGCATGGCCGGTCATCGCGCGGGCCACGTCCTCGGCGGCGGCGAAGACATAGGTCAGGTCGGCATGGCCGTCGCCGCGGCGCGTCGGCGTGCCGACGGCGATGAAGACCGCCTCGGCGCCCTCGATCGCGGTCGCGAGATCGGTGGTGAAGCTGAGCCGCCCACCCTCGACATTGCGCGCGATCAGGTCGTCGAGGCCGGGCTCGTAGATCGGCACGCCGCCGGTCCTGAGCATCTCGATCTTGCCGGCATTGAGGTCGATGACACGGACCTCGTGGCCGAAATCGGACAGGCAGGCGCCCGAGACGAGGCCGACATAGCCGGCGCCGATCATGGCGATGCGCATGGGCTTACTCCCTCACGGCCGCGAAAAGGCGGCGAAACGACAACCCCGGCCGGTGCGCCGCCCGGCCCGGGACCCCGCGGGGGGTGATGCCAGCCCCGCGCCGCGCTGGCCAGAGGATTGACGTCAAAGCCGCCCTGAGCGGGCGCCGCCTCCCGTTTCGACACGCGGCGTGACCGGCAGGGGACGCAGACTGCCGCCCGACCGGGCAGACGGTGCCCGGATGCAGGCCGGCGGGCGCCCCGGGCCGTGCGACCGGCCCCAGCCGGGAGGGTGGGTGGGGCGCGGGCCGGTCGCACGGCCGACGTCACCACCGGGCCCACCGCCCGCCGGAAAGCCCGTCACCGGCCCCACCCGCCCACCCGCCGGCGACGGGCTTTCCGGCGGGCTCGGTCCGGTCCTGCCCCGCGGGCCGATCAGGCGGCGGGGGCGGGCTTCTTCTCCTTCGCGCCGTCCCCGGCCTCGGACTTCGGCTCGGTCGGCACCAGGGCGCTGCCGGGGGCCTTGGCCGGCTTCCGATCCTCGCCCGCGCCGATCAGCAGCGGCAGCAGCGACGGGTCGGCGATCATGCCCTCGCCCCCGCCCGGCGCCGCGATCCCGCGCACCAGCCAGGTCCTGACCTCGCTCTCGGGCTTGCCCTCGCCGCGGGTGAGCGCGGCCCGGATCGCGCAGTAGCGCCCCGAGGGCTCGGTCTCGTTCAGCTTCTTCAGGCAGTCGCGCGCGTCGTCCCACTTCTTCTCCAGGAGCGCCAGCTCGGCGCGGGTGTAGAGCGTCTGGGCGTGCTCGGGATTGGCGCTGAACAGCAGCTCCTCGAAGCGGCTGCGCCGCGCACCGGGCGTCTCGTCCGG
The DNA here is from genome assembly GCA_039820865.1 of Pseudomonadota bacterium. GTDB lineage: Bacteria > Pseudomonadota > Alphaproteobacteria > Rhodobacterales > Rhodobacteraceae > Thermohalobaculum. Next base: position 4,922 of record JBCBPG010000174.1, on the reverse strand, counting down.
CTCGAGATTGGCGAAGATCTGCGCGATCTGCGGGCTCGGCGCGGTCTTCCATGCCTCCTGCACCAGGCGGGCGGCCTGGCGCGTCGCGCCGGTCTCGGCCAGGTGCTTGGTGGCCTTGGACAGCGCGCCCGGGTTGGTCGGATCGATCTTGGCCGCGTCGACCGCCATCTTCAGCGCCTCGCCATGGCGCCCGGCATCCTCGTGCTCGGCCGCCTGGGCCAGCGCCAGCATCGATTCGCGCCGCGCCGCCTCGGCCGGGGTCAGCAGGCCCGCCTTCTTCAGCGCCCCCAGCGTCACCCGCGCGCCGTCCCAATCGTACTTGTGGGACTGCAGCGTGTAGAGCTGGTCGAGGATCTCCTTGTCCTCCGAGTTCAGCGCCGCCGCCGTGCGCGCCAGGATCAGCGCCGTGTCCCGGTCGCCCTCGCCCTCGGCCATCCGCAGCAGCCCCTTCACGCCGACCAGCGCGCTGTCCGAGCTGTCGGCGAGCGCGCGGTAATAGCCCTTGGCCTTGGTCGTGTCGCCGGCCATCTCGGCCGCCTGGGCGTTGATCAGGCGCGTCAGTTCCGGGCGCTTCAGCTTGCGCTCGGCCACCTGGGCCTTCTGGCGCGCCTTGCGGATGTCGCCGGTGGCGATCGCGGCATGGGCCTGGGCCAGCGCCTCGGCGCCCTTGCGCTCGTCGGCGCGCTGGAAGTAGCGCCCGAAGCTCGAGTCGTTGCCCACGATGAAGTTGTAGAGCGCGAACAGCACGCCCGAGACCCGGAGCGTCATGTAGAGCGCGAAGTATCCGGCAACCAGCAGCCCGACAAAGATGAACGGCGCGAGCGTCCACTCGTTGCCGTAGAAGGTGATGACCACCTGGTCGCCCTCGGGTGCCGAGAGCAGCAGGTGGGCGGCAAAGATCAGCACGCCCGCGATGGCGATGAAGACCCCGAATTTGATGATGGAATTGAGCATGTCCGGTCTCCTGCCTCAGCCCTGCTGCTTGGCGCCGATTTCGGCGAGGTAGCTGTCGAGCGCCGCCTCGGCCTCGGCCCGGCGCCTGAGCGCGCCGAGCCAGTCGCCAAGGGCCGCGCGCGGCGCCTCGGCCAGGCTGTCCGCCTCGGCCAGCGCACCGGCCACGTCCCCGGCCTCCAGCGCCGCCTCGATGCGCGAGAGCGTGGGCGCCGTGCCCTCGCCCTCGACCGCCTCGGTCGGGCGCGCGGTCACCTGGCTCTGGAACCAGGCCGCGGCCTGGCCCAGCGCACCGTCCTCGCCCGCCTCGGCCGTCACGTCCGCCCGCAGCGCCGCCTGCGCGGCCGGCGCAAAGGCGGCCAGCAGGTCGTCGGCGCTCTCGATCCCGGCCGAGGCCTCGGTCACGATCGCCGGCGCCTCGCTGCCGGTCATCCCGACCAGGCGCGCCAGCGTGTCCTCGAAGGCGTCGCCCCGGCCGAGCCGCGCCTCCAGCGTCGCGCCCATCGAGCGGATCTCGGCCGCGCGCGTCCGCTCGGCCGAGGCCGCCTCGGCCGCCAGCCGCGCCTCCTCGGCCGCCGCCGCCTTGGCCTCGGCCTCGTCCAGCGCGGCCTGCATCACCTCGACCCGTTCGACCAGCGCCGCCATCTCCGCGGCGGTCGCGGCCTGCGGGCGGTTCTCGATCGTCGCGATCCGGGCGCCCAGTTCGGCCACATCCGTGCCCGTCACCTCGGGCTCGGCGGTCTCCAGCTCGGCCACCCGCTCGACCAGCGCGGCCATCTCGTCGCCGCCGACCTCGGGCTCGGCCGTCTCCAGCGCCGCGACCCGCTCGGCCAGCGCCGCCTGGTCCGTCGCCAGCGCCGGGTCGACCGCCTCCAGCATGCCCACGCGCCCGGCCAGCGCGGCCTGGTCCGCGGCCAGCGCCGGCTCGACGCCCTCCAGCGTGCCGACCCGCCCGGCCAGCGCGGCCAGCGCATCGGCCGTCGCCGGATCGACGCCCTCCAGCGTGCCGACCCGTCCCGCCAGCGCGGCCAGCCCCGCGGCGGTCGCGGGATCGACGCCCTCCAGCGTGCCGACCCGCCCCGCCAGCGCCGCCAGCGCCTCGGCGGTCGCGGGATCGATGCCCTCCAGCGTGCCGACCCGCGCATCCAGCGCCGCCAGCGCCTCGGCCGGCGCGACCTCGACCGCCTCGAGCGTCGAGACCCGGTCCGTCAGCGCCGCAACCTCGCTCGCGCTCGCGGCGGCGTCGCTGTCGCCCTCCAGCGTCGCGAGACGGGCCTCGACCGCGTCCAGCGCCGCCGGATCGACCGCCGCCGCCGCGGCCAGTTCGCCAAGCTCGCCGCGCAGCGTCGACAGATCGCCCTCCAGCGCGGTCACCGCCCCGTCATCGGCCGCCGTGCTCTCGACCGTGCCCAGCTGTTCGCGCAGCGCCGCGACCTCGGCCTCCAGCGCCGTGACGGCGGGATCGGGCGCGGCGCCCTTGCGCATCAGGAAGTCGGCGACGGGCTCGGGGACATGCGGGGCGACCTGCGGGCCGAAATGGACGGCAGCGGCACCACCGGCGATCAGCGCGACAAGACCGGTCAGCAGCACACCCGCGGTCGAGGTACCGCCCTTCGCCGCCGGCGGCGGCGCAGCAGGCGCCGCGGGCCGGGGCGCCGCCTTCGCCGCCGGGGCCGGGGCCGGAGCAGAAGCAGGAGCCGGGGTCGGCTTCGGGGCAGATTTCGCTGCCGGCTTCGGGGCCTGCTTGGCAGCCGGCTTTGGCGCGACCGCCTTGCCGGCCGACTTCGGCGCCGTACCGCCCGCCCGCTCGGCCTCGATCGCCTTGTTCAGCCCGCCCATCTCGGTAAAGGGCCGCCCCTCCACGCCGCTGGGCTTGTCGTCCTTCGGCTTGCTCATCACTCGGCCCTCGCTGCCCGTCGTCTCGTTCGCTGATCCGGCGGTCCGTTGCGGCGCCACCGTGCCCGTTGCCGCATACCCTAAAAAGTGCGGCGCCGCGCGGCAATTCCGCTCATGGGACGTCTCGCCATCCCGCGGCCAAGGCATCCATCATGGCCACACTCTCCGGCGCCGCCGCGATGCGCACATCCGCCAGCCCCGCCGCCACCAACGGCACCGCCGCCGCGGGCGAGATCGCGACCCCCACCAGCCGGTCGAGCGCGGCCCCGAGCCCCGCCTCCCGAACCAGCCCGACGAACAGCGCCGCCCCCCGTGCCGACCAGGCCCCGGCCACGCGCGCCCGCCCCCCGGCCATCGCCGCCGCCACCGCTGCCGGCAGCGCCGGAGCCGCGACCGCGGCGTAGGCCACCGCGCCCGCAAGATGCCGCTCACCCGCCCCCTCGGCCGCCATCAGTGCCGCCATGTCCGCCGCCACATCGGCCCCGTGGGGATGGAAGAACCGCCGCTCGGGCGCCCGGGCGAGGCACGCGGCCAGCGCCACCGCCGTGCCCCCGCCCTCGACCACCGGCCGAAAGCCCGCCGCCCGCGCCGCCTCGGCCGTGGCATCCCCCACGCAATAGGCCGCCAGCCGAGGGGCCGCCGCCATCGCCCGCACCGCCGCCGCCGAGGTGAAGACCAGCGCCTCGGTCCCCCCGGGCACCGCGGGCGCCGGATCGCTGGGCCGGATCACGCTCGGCGGACAGGCCAGCGCCGGCAGCCCGCGCGCCTCCAGCGCCGCGACGCTCGCCGCCGCCCCCGGCTCGGGCCGGACCACCAGCACCACACCGGTGCCGCGGCCAGTCCCGGGGCCGGCCGCGTCAGAGATCGAAGAACCCGTCGCCGCCACGGCCCCGCAGCTCCTCGGCCGCGTCGTGCCCCATCGCCGCGGCATCCGACAGCGGGCCCCGCCGCTCGGTCGCATGCCGCTCGCTGCCATCGGGGCGCACGATCTCGCCGCGCAGCCACAGCGCCTCGCCCTCGATCACCGCCAGCCCGCCGATCGGCGTGCGGCACGAGCCGTCCAGCGTCGCCAGGAACGCCCGCTCCGCCGCCAGCCGGTGCCCGGTCGGCGCATCGTGGATCGGCGCCAGCAGCGCGGCCACCGCGGCGTCGCCCTCCCGCGCCTCGATCCCGATCGCGCCCTGGGCGACCGCCGGCAGCATCTCCTCCGGCGCAATGGCGCTCCGGATCACCTGGCCCATGTCCAGCCGCTTCAGCCCCGCGCAGGCCAGGAAGGTCGCCGCCGCGACCCCCTCCTCTAGCTTGCGCAGCCGCGTGTTCACCGTGCCGCGGAACTCGACGACCTCCAGGTCCGGCCGCCGGTTGAGCAGCTGCGCCTTGCGCCTCAGCGACGAGGTGCCCACCACCGTCCCCGCCGGCATCGCCCCGATCCCCTCGAAGCGATGGCTGACAAAGGCGTCCCGCACGTCCTCGCGCGGCAAGAGCGCCACGATCGCCAGCCCCTCCGGCAGCACCGTCGGCATGTCCTTCATCGAGTGCACGGCGATGTCGACGCCCTCGGCGCCGTCCGCGCCCTCGATCAGCGCCTTCTCGATCTCCAGCGTGAACAGCCCCTTGCCCCCGATGGCCGAGAGCGCGCGGTCCTGCACCGCGTCGCCGGTCGTGCGGATCCGCACGATCTCGAAGGCGTCCTCCGCCAGCCCGTGCGCCGCCATCAGCCGCGCGCGCGTCTCCTCGGCCTGGGCGACGGCCAGCGGCGAGCCGCGGGTGCCGATGCGCAGCGGTCGCTCGGGGCTGGGCAGGGTGGGGGACATGGGCGGCTCCGGGAGGGCAGGGGGGCAGGCAGGGGCGCGAGCAGGCCGCGCGGCGTCGCGAAGGGGCCGGACGCGTCACCGCCGCACGGAACCGCGCCCGCCTGTCGGAAGGTGTAGAGCCCCCGAGCGCGCCGTGCAACGCCCCGCCCCTTGGCCGCGCGCCCGTCCCGTGCCATCGCCACGCGATGGACACGCGCCCGGACACGAGGCCGGACACGAGGCCGAACACGAGGCCAGGCACGCGCCCCGACGCGGGGCCAG
>JBCBPG010000173.1:0-7550 GCA_039820865.1 Pseudomonadota bacterium | reverse complement strand
GTTATCCACTGGGCCGAGAAGGACCTGGGCGGTTCCGTCTGAGGCGGGCGCCCGCGCCTATTCGGCGGCGCGGAGCGCCGGCCAGGGGCGCGGGGTCTCCCAGATGACCTCGGTGGGGCGGTCCTGGTCGGCCGCCTCGCGGCAGGCCCGGGCCAGCGCGCGGCGGAGCCTGCGATCGGCCAGGTAGGGGTGGTCGCGATGCGACGGGCGCACCAGGGCGACGCCCGAATGCCAGAGCCAGGGCAGGGTGATCACGCCCGAGACCACCCAGTGCCGCGCCGCCAGCGCCGCCGGCGTCACCACCAGCGTCAGCACCGTCGCAAAGCCGAGGCCCCAGACCACGGCGGTGGCGAGCTGCACCCACATCTGCGCCGAGGGCGCGCCCTGGCTGACCGTGCCGGTCGCGAAGTCGAGCGAGAGCGCGAACATCATCGGCGCCAGCCCCGCCATCGTGGTGATCGTGGTCAGCAGCACCGGGCGGATGCGGTCCTCGGCCGTGCGCACGATCGCCTCCAGCACCGGCATCCGGCGCGAGAACTCCTGGAAGGTGTCGATCAGCACGATGTTGTTGTTCACCACGATGCCGGCCAGCGCCACGATGCCGACGCCCGTCATGATGATCGAGAAGGTCTGGCCCATCACCAGCGCGCCGATCAGCACGCCCGCCACCGACATCACCACGGCCGAGAGCACCAGCAGCGCGTTGAATATCGAGTTGAACTGCGCGAGCAGGATCACGAACATCATCCCCAGCGCGCCGAGGAAGGCGAGACCGAGGAACTGCATCGACGACTGCTGCTCCTCGCGGTCACCGGTGAAGCGCGCCTCGATGCCCCGCGGGAACGGATCCTCCTCGGCGATCCATGCCTCCATCTCCTCGATCTTGCCGACATCCGAGACGCCGGGGCCGACATCGGCGCGCACGAGAAAGAAGCGGATGCCGTCGATGCGCTGGATCTCGCCGAGCTTGGGCTGGGCGGTGCGCTCGATGAAGTTCGAGAGCGGCACCATGCCCATCGCCGTCGGCACCTTGAGCCCGTCGAGCGTGTCGAGCGAACGGTCCGAGGCCGGGAAGCGGGCGCGGATCTCAAGCTCCTCGTCCGCGTCGTCGGCGCGCAGTTCGTCGATCATCGCGCCGCGGGTGACGAACTGCACGAAGGGCCCGATCGCGGCGATGTCGGCGCCGAAGCGGCCGGCGGCCTCGCGGTCGACGGCGATCTGCCACTCGATCCCGGGCAGGGGGCGCGTGTCGTCGATCTCGACCAGCCCCTCGGTCGCCTGAAACTTCTCGCGCGCGATCCGGGCGGCCTCCAGCAGGTCGTCCCAGTCGTTGCCGGTCAGGCGCAGCTGCAGTGGCTTGCCCTGCTGCGGGCCCTCCTTCTGCTCGGCGATCTCGGCATAGAAGCCGGGCAGGTCGGCGGTGGCCGCGCGCACATCGGCCAGGACCTCGGCCGAGGCACGGCGCTCGCGCCACGGGGCGAGCTCGATCTGCACCTGGCCGACGGCGTCGGGCGGCCCCTCCGAGCCGACGGCGCCGCCGATGGCACCCGCAAAGCCGAAGACGGCCGCGATGCCCGGAATGTCGGCCACGCGCGCCTCGACCGCCTGGACCAGCCGGTCGCGCTCCTCGAGGCTCATGTTGCCGCGGGCGCGGACATAGATGTTGGCCCGGTCGGCACCGACATTGGTAAAGAACTCGGTCCCGTTGTTGTTCTCGCCGTAGTAGTAGAAGACCCCGCCGATCGACACCAAGGCGATGCCCAGCGCCACGATAGGCCCGACCGGGTTCATCACGATCAGGCTCATGATGCGGCCGAAGAAGGTGCGGCGATAGGGCGGCGGCGCCTGGCGCGTCTGCCCGCGTGCGCCGCCCGCGAAGAGCCGCCCGATCCGCCCCGAGACGCCGCCGAGCACGGGCAGGAAGATCAGCGCCACGATCAGCGAGGCGGTCAGCACGAAGATGATCGTGACCGGCAGCTGGCCCATGAACTCGCCCGCCATGCCGGGCCAGAACAGCATCGGCAGAAAGGCGCAGAGCGTCGTGCCCGTCGACGCCGCGATCGGCCAGAACATGCGCTTGGCGGCCCGGGTAAAGGCGACCATCGGCCCGTCGCCCGCGGCACGGCGCTTGTCGGCGTATTCGACCACCACGATCGCGCCGTCGACCAGCATGCCGACCGCCAGGATCAGGCCGAACATCGTCATGTTGTTCACGCTCATGCCCAGGACGGCCATCAGCGCGAAGGTCAGCAGGAACGAGCAGGGGATCGCGATCCCGACCAGCATCGAGGAGCGGAAGCCGAGCGCCGCGAGCACCACGATCATCACCAGGATGACCGCCGTCATGACCGAGCTCTCGAGCTGCTGGACCATGCCCTCGACCCAGGTGCTCTCGTCCAGCGCGAAGTCGACGCGCACGGCCGCCTGCAGGGGGTCCGGCCAGGTCGCGACCTCGGCCAGCACGGCCTCGCGCACCGTGGCGGTGGTGGCGATGATGTTCTCGCCGAGGCGCTTGGAGACCTTGAGCGAGATCGAGGGCGTGCCGTTGAAGCGGGCCGTGCCCTGGCGGTCCTCGAAGGTGCGGCGGATGTCGGCGAGGTCGCCGATGCGCACGACGCGGTCGCCGTTCACGCGCACCGGCAGGTCGAAGACGTCCGCCGGCCCCTCGAAGGCGCCCGGGACCGAGACCGAGAACTCGCCCGAGCCGCTGTCGATCGTGCCCGCCGGCACCATGCGGTTGTTGCGGTCGACCACGTTGAAGAGATCGGCGACGGTCAGGTCGTAGCTCTCCATCGCGAGCGGATCGACGATCACCTCGACCATCTCGTCGCGGTGGCCCTGGAGCTCTGCCTCGAGCACGGCGGGAATCGATTCCAGCCGGCGCTGCATGTCCTTGGCGGCGCGCAGCAGCGTGCGTTCCGGCACCTGACCCGAGAGCGAGACGACGATGACCGGGAATTCCGAGAGGTTGACCTCCCGGATCACCGGTTCCTCGGCGTCCTCGGGGAACTGTGCCTCGGCCCGGTTCACCCGGTCGCGCACATCGGCGAGCACGGCCTCCTGGTCCCAGTCGAAGCCGAAGCGGAGCAGGATGCCGGCATGGTTCTCGGTCGCGATGCCGGTCATCTCGTCCAGCCCCTCGACGCCGCGGAGCTCCTGTTCGAGCTCCTTGACGAGCAGGCGTTCGGCATCGGGTGCCGAGACGCCGGGCAGGGGGACGCTGACATAGAGGACGGGCAGGTCGATATCCGGCGCGCCCTCCTTGGGCAGCGTCGAATAGGCAAAGGCGCCCGCGCCGATCGAGATCAGCACGAAGACCAGCACCATGCGCGCGCGCACGGCGAGCCAGTCGATGAGGCCGGTCATCCGCGGCCCTCCGACGCGCTGGAGAGGGTGTCGAGGTCGCCCCGCTGGCTGTCGCCCGGATCGGCCATGGGCGGCGTCCTGCCTGGGGCGTCGATGGCGGCGCCCGAGGGTGTCGCGGGCGGCGGCGCCAGCGCCGGGCCGGGGCCGGAGGCGGCGGGCTCCGGCTCAGCCGGCTCGATCCCGGCCGGCCTGGCCAGCGCCTCGGCCATCGGCACGGCGATCACCGGGCGCCCGTCGGTCACGAATTCCTGGCCGAGCGCGATGACCTGCGCCGTCTCGGCCAGCCCGTCGACCCAGGCGACGCCGTCGCTGTCGCGCAGGAGCCGCACGGCCACGAAGCGCGCCACCCCGTCCTCGACCGTGCGCACGCCCAGCCGGCCGCGATCGTCCAGTGTCAGCACGCTCTGCGGCAGGCGGTGCGCCACGCCGGCGGTCACCTCGACGCGGATCTCGGCCGTCATGCCGTCGCGGAGCCGGCCCTCGGGGTTGGGGATCACCGCCTCGACGCGGTAGGTGCGGGTCGAGGGATCGGCGGTCGCGGCGATGAAGCCGATGCGGCCCTCGCGCGTCTCGCCGTTGACCAGGCGCACGCCCACCACCTGGCCCACCGCCAGCCGGTCGACGTCGCGTTCGGAGACGAAGGCGACGATCTCCAGCGCCGAGAGATCGACGACGCTCGCGCAGGCATCGCCCTGCTTGAGCAGCGTCCCGAGCTCGGCCGTGTCGCTCTCAAGCTGCCCGGCGAAGGGCGCCTCGATCGTCAGCCGCTCGATGTCGAGGCGGCTGCGGTTCAGTTCGGCCCGCGCGGCCTCCAGCGCCGCCTGGCGCGCGATACGGGTGGTCCGCGCGGTGAAACCCTGGGCGGACAGGCTGTCGGCGGCCTCGGCCTCGGCGGCGGCGCGGGCCAGCTCGGCCTCCGCCTCGGCCAGCTCCGCCTCGCGCGAACCGCTTTCGAGCCCGCAGAGCACCTGTCCGGCGGCCACCCGGGCGCCCGCGCGGATCGGCTCGGTCACGACCAGCCCCTCGGTCTCGGCGCGCAGCGTCACCTCGCGGCGCGCGGCGGTCTGGCCGCGGAGGCTGAGCACGCTGGTCGCAGGCTCGGCCCGGCTGTCGATCACGGCGACGCGCACCGGATCCGTGCCGCGCCTGCCTGCCGGCCTGGCGGTGTCGGCGACCGCCGCCGCAACGTCACCGGCAGCGGGTGCCTGCGCCGTTGGCGTGCCGGATGTGCCCGGGGTGTCGTGGCGCAGCACGAACCACCAGGCGAGCCCCGCCACCACCACCACCGTCATCGCGATCGAGCCGAGGCGCATGCCCGTCCGTTTCCCTTGCCCGCTCCGTCTGGTCCTGACGAGTACATAACGTCGGCCGGGCGAATTCCGACGTCTTCCGCCAGGATAAAGTGCCGCTGTCCGCTCGGAAAGTCATACCGGCCTGTCAAGACCGCATGACAGGGCCGCGGGGTGCGACGGCGGCGGTTCCGCAACGCTCGCGGGCCGGCTATCACGGCAGCACCCTTAAGGCGAGCCAGGGAGGCGGCGATGTCCACCCAGTCCAGCATCTCCAAGAAGGTCGCGATCGCCGAGCCCGGCGGCAAGGCCCGAAAGCGCATGACCGTCCCGGCCTTCACGGCGCGCAAGGGGGGCGAGCCGCTGGTCTGCCTCACCTCCTACACGGCCCATGTCGCGCGGCTCTGCGACGAGGCCTGCGACATGCTGCTGGTGGGCGACAGCCTGGGCATGGTGATCCACGGCATGGAGAACACGCTGGGCGTGACGCTCGAGCACATGATCATGCACGGCCAGGCCGTTGTGCGCGGCGCCGCGACCGCGATCGTCGTGGTCGACATGCCCTTCGGCAGCTTCGAGGAGAGCCCCGAGGTCGCCTTCCGCAACGCCGCGCGCGTGATCAAGGAGACCGGCGCCCATGCGGTCAAGCTGGAGGGCGGGACCGAGATGGCCCCCGTCATCCGCCACCTGACCCGCCGCGGTATCCCGGTGATGGGCCATATCGGCCTGATGCCCCAGGCGATGAACACCGCCGGCGGCTTCAGGGCGGTGCGCGACGAGGCGCAGTTCGAGGCGGTGCTGGCCGATGCCCGCGCGGTCGAGGAGGCGGGCGCCTTCTCGATGGTCGTCGAGGGCGTGGCCGAGCCGCTGGCCCGCCGCGTGACCGAGGCGGTCGGCGTGCCCACCATCGGCATCGGCGCCTCGGCCGCCTGCGACGGCCAGATCCTGGTCTTCGAGGACATGGTCGGCCTGATGCCGCGCGTCCCCACCTTCGTGAAGCGCTACGGCACCATGGAGGAGATGATGCGCGCCGCCATCGGCCAGTACGCCGAGGAAGTCCGCGCCCGCCGCTTCCCCGGCGACGAACACACCTACAAGCCCAGGACCTAGACCTGAGCGCCGCTCAATCGCCGGTCATGCCGGCGATCCGGTCGAACCGCCCCGCGGCCAGATCGGCGCGCGGGATGATCAGCGTTAACAGACGTCCTGCCCAGTGCCACCCGACGAGATAATCGCAGGACAACTCCAGAAGCACCGCGTTGTCGTGGTCGAAGGGCGGCTCAAGGCTCCTCATTTCAGGATAAGTGTCCCAGTCAAGCACGCCCTCTTGATCAGTGAAGTAGAGTTGTTCCGCGAAGTGCGGCCACGTCCTCCAGCTGGCGCGGGGCAGCCCGCCCATGCCGTTATGGAGATTGCCGTGCCGGTGGGCCCACCACGGCTCGAAATGCGCGCGCACGGCATTCGGCAGCGCCGGCTCACCCGCCGTGGGGGCCCGGCGGACCCGGACCTCGCGCGCCTTCTCGTAGTTGTATGCCCAGCCCTCAAAAAAAATTCGGTAATGGCAGAGTGAGGCGCAGGCGGGATCGGTTGCAGAAACGCGGACGACGTTCAGGACCAAGGGCGCGTCCCGGCTGGCTGGCGTCGTCGGCTGTTGGTCGTCGGCCGGGCGACAGCGGACGACGGCAAACGTGATCTGGGCCAGCCTGGAGAGGATGTCGCGCCACGCCGCGACCGGCAGCGCCTCGTCGGCCGGCTCGAACGCGAGGCTGCCTCGCAGGGTGTCGAGCTGCGCCTTCGTGGCAGTGTTGATCTCGATCGAACGTCCGGCCGCCTCGATCGCGGCGGGGAGATCGGCGAAGGCGTAGCCCTGCGGGAAGCTGGACACCGCCGACGACTGGCCAGGCGATGTCGTCGGGCATGCGTGGCGCGCCATCAAACCAGCTTGTCGCCTCCGGCGCCGATCCGGGCGGATGGATCTTCTCGATCAGCGCCTTCATGGTGAACTGCGGCAGCGACGTCAGATCGTCCACGTACGGCTCAAGCCGGCCCTTCTCGACACGGCCGCCAGGCGCCAGGGGAATTCGCTCATCAAAAATCTCCGGCTGCAATCGCGAGCGCCGGGTCCGGCGCCGCCCTTCCGCTGGTCCCGAGGCGCTGCTAAGGGACCCGGCGAGCTTGGCATCAAAGAGGCCGGGATGCGATGAGCAACACCGAGCAGGACAGTTTCATCCGCGAGGTCGCCGAGGAGGTGCGCAAGGAGCAGCTCCAGCGGCTGGCCTGGCGCTATGGGCCCTTTGTCGCGGCGCTGGTCGTGGGCGTGGTCGCGGCCTCGACGGTGATCGCGATCATGGACGCGCGGCGCGAGGCGGCCTCGCTGGCCAACGGCGCGCTGATGGTCGAGGCGCAGGGGGCCGAGCCGGAGAGGGTCGCGGGGCTGACGGCGGATCTGACGGGCGCGGCGACGGTGCTGGGCCGGCTGGCCGAGGCACGGGCGCTGGCCGCCAGCGGGCAGCGTGCCGAGGCTTCGGAGGCCTACCGCGCGCTGGCCGCCGACGGCTCGGTGCCGATCCGCTACGGCGAGCTCGCCACGCTCGAGGCCGCACGCATCGATGCGGTGATGGGCGAGGGCGAGCGGGCGATGGACCTGGTCGAGGGCCTCGTGCTGGGCGGCGGTCCCTACCGCGTGCTGGCGCTGGAGCTGCGCGCGGCGCTGAAGCTCAACGCCGGTGACGTGGCCGGGGCGCGCGACGACCTGCTGCTGGTCAGTGTGGAGGCGACGCCGGACACGCGCGCTGCGGCCCGCGCCGGCGCGCTGCTCGAGGTGCTTCCCGCCGCTGCGGGCGACGCCGCCGCCCCCTCCCAGGACACGATGCAGGAGGGCGCCGCCACGCCCTT
>JBCBPG010000172.1:0-7550 GCA_039820865.1 Pseudomonadota bacterium | reverse complement strand
GTATAGTCGAGCACGAAGCTGTACTCGGTCTGGTCGGCCCAGCCGGTATTGGCGAAGTTCGCGCCCGGCGCGTTCGAGCGGGTGACGAAGGCGACATCGCCCGTATGCGTCCAGGCGTCCGAGGTGAGCGCCGAGCCGTTGTTGCCGATCGACCAGATGTTGCCGGTGACGCGCGAGACCGCGATGCCCGGGTCCCAGCCGCCCTGCTCGGCCTGCTTCCAGTCGATCAGGATGTAGTCGATGTCCGCGTTGTCCGGCCCGTCGTTGAGATCGCCGTCCTGGTAGCCCAGCACGAAGCCCCAGAAATCGTCGTCCTCGGTGGTCTCGACGATCACCGTGCCGCTGATGCGGGTGCCGATCCGGTTGTCGTTGGAATGGAAGGCGATGGTGGGTGAGTTCGTGTCCTGGCTGACGCTCTGGTTGTCCGGCCCGAGCACCCATGTGCCGCCGTTCGGTTCCCAGTCCATCAGGTCCACCGCAATCGGTGTCGCCACCGCGGGCGTGCCGAGTGCCAGGCTCAGAAGGCACAGTACTGTCAGTCTCATACGCCAACCCTCTCATGTGCGATGCCGATCGGTGATCGCGACGCGACCGGCGGGCCCGCGAGCTCGTGTGGTCGCGGTCCCATGTCTCAACACGGGTCAGGTACTGCGCGATGGTGGCGGGAATTGGGGAAGATTGAGGCGTGAATGATATGTCCTGATCCGGGACTCTTCGGCGGGGACGACGCCTCAGCAGCAGGACCCGCAGCCGGCCTCCGCCACCGGCGCCGCGGTCGCGCCCGCCTCACGGCCGAGCCAGGTCCGCGGCGAGAGGTAGAGCGCCGCGAAGGCCGTCTCGAAGTCCCCGGCCACCGAGCGTTCGGCGAGCCCCGTCGCCATCAGCGTGCCCTGCCAGGCCTTCACCTTCGGGTGGCCCGCCAGCAGGTCGTGCCCGGTCCGGCGCTCGACGATGGCGGCACGGTGCAGCAGCACCAGCCAGGCGAGGTCGACCTTGCCCGGCCGCGCCCCTGCGAAGAACGGGCCGTCACCCAGCCGCGCCCCGACGCGCGCGAAGGCCCGGTCGAGCGCCGCATGCTTGCGCGCCAGCGTCTCGCGGTCAGGGCTCTGCATCGCGCCGCACTGGACGAGGTAGTGCTTGGCGGCCTGGGTGCTCCAGGCGCGCTCCTCGGCCCGGTCCTCGGGCGAGAGGTCGGGGGTGAGCGGCGGGGCCACCTCGTCGAGATACTCGACGATGGCGTCCGACTCGAAGAGCGCCCGCCCGCCATCGGTCACCAGCACCGGCACCTGCCCCGTCGGCGAAAGCGCCAGGAACCAGCCCGGCTTGTCGCTGAGGCTGATGTAGTCGATCCCATGCGCCAGCCCCTTGGCGGCCAGCGTCGCGGTCACCCGCTGCACGAAGGGGCAGATCCTGTAGCTGACGACACGCATCCCGATGCTCCTCTGACCGATCCTGCCGGTGCAGTCGGACGGGGGCGGGAAAAGACGATCAGCAGAGCTCGCAGGGCCGGCGCGGCTCGACGGCCGCTAGACCGCCCCGGGTGTCGCGCGTGATCGCACAGCAGGCCTCGAACCGCGCGCGGAGGGCCGTGCGCGCGGCCTGCACGCGGGATTTCAGCGTCGAGTAGGCGAGACCATGGCGCGCGGCGATGTCCTTCTGGGCTCGGCCCTCCAGGTCGACCGCGCGCAACAGTGCCGCCGCCTCCGCCGGCAGGGCCTCGATCATGGGCGCGACGCAGCCCTCCAGCCGCTCGCGCGCCGTGGTCTCGACCGCGCCGTACCAGAGATCGTCGGGATCGACCGCCGCCCGTGACCGCGCGCGGTAATGATCGGCCACGACCCGCCGCGCGATGCGGTAGAGCCAGGCCCCGGCCTTCGAGGGATCCTCGAGCCGGTCGAGCCCGGCCGTGGCGCGCAGCCCGACCTCCTGCAGCAGGTCCTCGACCTCGCCCGGCGCCACCCGCGCGCGCAGGAAGGCGCGCAGCCGTGCCCGGTGGGCCCGCCAGGCCGCCTCCACCCTCAGCGCCGCACCGGCACGAAGGTGATGTCCCGCGCGGGCCGGGTCGTGAGCCGGGCGACGGGGCGCACCTTCTCGGGTCGCTCGACGGCGAGGTCGTAGCGGCGCACCAGCGAGGCCATGATCAGCACCGCCTCCTGCATTGCGAAGGCCGTGCCGATGCAGAGCCTGGGCCCTGCACCGAAGGGGATGTAGCTGCCGGGCCGGATCTCGCTCTCCCCGCCCAGGAACCGGTCGGGGTCGAAGCGGTCGGCATCGCGCCAGAGCGCCTCGTGGCGGTGCATCGTCCAGGGGCTGACCAGCACCATGCCGCCTCTCGGCACGTCCATCGCCCCGATCCGGCAGGGCTCCAGCGCCACGCGCGCCAGAAAGGTCACCGGCGGGTAGAGGCGCAGCGCCTCGCGGAACGCCGCACGGCAGAGCGTCAGGCGCTTGACCGCGGCCGTGTCCAGCGGCCCGTCGCCCGCGACCTCGGCGATCTCGGCGCGGATGCGGGCGACCACCTCGGGCTGCTGCGACAGGATGAACATCGCCCAGGTCAGCGCGCTGGCCGTCGTCTCGTGGCCCGCCATGAAGAAGACGGCGAGCTGGTCCAGCATCTCGGTCCGGGTAAAGCCCTCGCCCGTCTCGGGATCGCGCGCGGCCAGGATGTCGGCGCAGAGATCGTCGCCCTCGGCGCCGGCCAGCCGCGCATCCAGCATCGCGCCCACCAGCCGGCGGATCTCCTCGGCATTCTCCATCGCGGCCCGCGGCTGGCGCACCTCGGCGAAGGCCGGGGCCAGCAGCAGGTGGGTGATGCGGACATTGGCGACCGAGCGCTGGAACCGCGCGAAACGCTCGAAGACCTCGGCCGCGATCCCCTCGTCCAGCCGCTGGGAGAAGATCGTGCGGAAGACGATGTCCGCCGTCAGCCCGGACAGCTCGGCCTCGAGCGACAGCCGTGTCCCTGTCGCCGCGGCCCGGTCGAGCCGGACGAGCGCGTCGTCCGTCGCCTCGGCCATGTGGTGGAACGCCCGGCTCACGCGCATATGCGCAAAGGCGGGGTCGATCATGCGCCGCTGGCGCTCCCAGCTCATCCCTTCCGAGATGAAGAGACCGTCGCCCACCACCGGCGCCAGCGCGCCCACCATCAGCTCGTTCTTCGGGAACTTCGGCCGGTCGGGGCCCAGCACCCGCTGCACCGTCTCGGGGTCGTTCAACAGGAAGATCGAGCGGCGCGAATAGCCGAGCGGCCCGTCCAGCGGCCCGTGATAGGAATCGCCCGGCAGCAGCGTGATGAGGTCCCGCTCGAGCGTCGAGATCGCGCGCCAGAGCGCCATGGTCGGCGAGACCGGCGGCGGCGCGGGCGGGCGGTAGAGCGCGGAGGGTCGCCGCCGCGCCTCACCCTCGCGCTCGGCGCCCGGCGTGGCCCGCGCGCGGCGTCCGTCGATCGCGTGCTCGGCGGTCGGGGGGGCCGTGCGGCAGGGGGCGGCAGTCTCGCTCATGCGCGCCCCCGGCAGGGGCGGGCTGCGGTCGGGGCCGGGGAGAGGGCCGATCTGGAAAGGGCGCACATCGGCCCATCCAGCGCCTGCATCCGTGCGAAGTCCACGCCCCGGCGCCAAGCTGCAACCTTAACCTTGCCCGTTCGCGCGCCGCCCGCTCTCCTCGCTCCCGCGCCCGCCACCGCGAGAGGACATCCATGACCCCCGCCGATCCCGCCACCGCCGAGCCCTGCGACCTCGACGCCCTTGCTGCGCGCCGGCTGATCGGCGCGCGGCGCCTCTCGCCCGTGGCACTCTTCGACAGCTGCCTCGCGCGGATCGAGGCGGTGAACCCGGCCGTGAACGCCATCGTCACGATGGACGCCGGTCTCGGCCGGGCGCAGGCCATCGCGGCCGAGCGCGCGGTGGCCGAGGGCCGGCCGCTCGGCCCCCTCCACGGCCTGCCCGTCGCGATCAAGGACAACCGGCCCGTCGCGGGGCTGCGCGCCACCTACGGCTCGCTGCTCCATGCCGAGGACCCGCCCGACACGATCGACGAGCCGATGATCGCGCGGCTGCGCGCCGCCGGCGCCGTGCTCTTCGCCCGCACCAACCAGCCGGAGTTCGGCACCGGGGCGAACACCAGGAACCGCGTCTTCGGCGCCACCGGCAACCCCTTCGATCCGACCCGCACGCCCGCGGGCTCCTCCGGCGGCTCGGCCGTGGCGCTGGCGACGGGCATGACGCCGCTGGCCACGGGATCGGACTATGGCGGCTCGCTCCGCACGCCGGCGGCTTTCTGCGGCGTCACCGGCTATCGCCCCTCGCCCGGCGTGGTGCCGATGCCGGGGGCGGCCAGCCTGCTCGCCCCCTGGGCGGTGAACGGGCCGATGGCGCGGGGGCTCGACGATCTCTGCCACCTGCTCGACGCCATGGCCTTCCACGACCCGCGCGACGCCTGGTCCCGCCCCGGTCCGACCCGCACCGCGGCCGAACCCGTGCCCGATCTCGCCAGCCTTCGCCTCGCGATCTCGCCCGATCTCGGCTGCTGCCCCGTCGATGCCGGGATCGCCCAGCTGTTCGAGGCGCGCATGGCCAGCCTGGCGGGTCATGCCCATGTCACCCGCGGCGCGCCCGACTACGGCCCCGCGGTGCACGAGGTGCTGGAGATCACCCGCGCGGTCAGCTTCCTCGCCACCCATGCCGAGCGCGTGGCGCAGCACCGCGACCGCCTCGACACCAACCTGATCGACAACGTCGACCGTGCCCATGCCTACAGCGCCGCCGACGTGGCTCGCGCCGAGGCCGAGCAGGCGGCGATGTACCGCCGCTCGCTCGCCTTCTTCGAGGATGTCGACGCCGTGATCGCCCCGGCTGCGGCCGTCTCGCCCTTCCCGCACGCGCAGCTCTTCCCCGAGACCGTGGGCGGGCAGGTGATGCCCACCTACATGCGCTGGTTGGCGCTGGCCTATGCGCCGACGCTCTGCCTCTCGGCGGTCGCCTGCATTCCCTGCGGCCTGGACGTCCACGGGCTGCCCTTCGGCATCCAGGTGATCGGCCCGCACCGCAGCGACGCCCGCACGCTGGCCATCGCCCGCGCGCTGGAGCGCCATTTCGCGTCCCACCCCGAGACGATGCGCCCGCGCCCCGACCTCGACCGCCTGGCGTCAAGCGCGCCTTAACCGTTCCCGCTCACCCTGTCGGCCGAGCGGGTAGGGGAGAGACCATGGCCACGCCGTATCCGACGACGGGAGCGCATGCCCCGGACGCCCCGCCCGCGGCGATGCAGCCCGGCAGCCCGGTCTGGACCCGCGCGACGGCGGGGCCCGGCGCGCGCGACATGGCGAGCGATGCCGCGCCGACCCCCCGCATCCCGCGCCAGCCGGCGACGCTCGCGGATACCGGTCTCGCCCCCGCCTTCCTCGAGGCGCTCGCCTGCAAGCTGCTGCACCGCCTCGCGATCGAGCACCTCGCGGCGCTGGCCGACGCGCTCTGCCTGCCCGTGGCCCTCACGGCCGACCTGGTGGAACGGCTCCGCCAGCGCCGCCTGGTCGAGGCGCTCGGCCGGGCACCGGAGATGGGGGGCAGTGGCGCCGGCGCGGGCATGCGCTGGACGCTGACCGAGGCGGGCCGCGTCCATGCGCTCGAGGCACTCGCCCGCTCGGCCTATGTCGGTGCCGCGCCCGTGCCGCTGGCCGATCTCGCCGCCCAGGCCGCCAGCCAGTCGGTGCGCGCGCTCGCCCTCCGACGCCCCGCGCTCGAACGCGCGCTCGCCGGCCTCGTGATCGCGCCCGCGCTCCTCGAACGCCTCGGCCCGGCCGCCAATGCCGGCGGCTCGATCCTGCTCTACGGCCCGCCCGGCAACGGCAAGTCCTCGATCGCCGCGGCGCTGGCCCGCGCTGCCGCCGGCCATGTCTGGCTGCCCCGCGCGGTCGAGGTCGATGGCCAGGTGATCGCGCTCTACGACACCGCGCTCCACCGTGCGCTCGGCGACGGCGCGATCGAGGCCGCGACCGGCGGCGCCGGCGCGCTCCGCCGCAGCCGGCTGCCGGACCGCCGCTACGTCGCCTGCGAACGCCCCCGGATCACGGCCGCGGGCGAGCTCACGCTGGACATGCTCGACCTCGCGCCCCGGCCCGGCGGCGGCAGCGGCGCGCACGAGGCCCCGCTCCAGCTCAAGGCGCTGGGCGGCGTGCTGCTGATCGATGACTTCGGCCGCCAGCGCCAGCACCCGCAGGAGATCATGAACCGCCTCGTCCTGGCGCTGGAGAGCCGGCGCGACGTCCTGGCGGTCGCCAGCGGGCGCACCGTCGAGGTCCCCTTCGACTGCCTCGTGATCCTGTCGACCAACATCGCGCCCACCACGCTGCTCGACGCGGGCGCGCTCCGCCGGCTCGGCTACAAGATCCATGTCGCCGCCCCCGACCGCGGCGCCTATCTCCGCATCCTTGCCGAGGCCGCCGCCGCCACCGGTCTCGCGCTGGACGAGGCGGTCGTGACCCATCTCCTGGTCGACCGCTACGAGGGCGAGGGGCGGCAGATGCAGGCCTTCCATCCGCGCTTTCTCTGCGACCAGGCGCTGGCGATCTGCGCCTTCGAGGGCATCGCCCCCGCGCTCACCCGCGCGGTCCTCGCCCAGGCCTGGACCAACCTCTTCCCCGCCGCCTGACCGCGCCGCGGGGGTGCCGGACCGCCGTCGCGGGGCAGGGGAGCCGTGGGAACGGGCCAAAACGGGCACAGATCGCCTGCCCGAACCGCAGCGCCGCCCCCAAACGGCGCGATGGCAGTCGACAGCACGAGGCCCTTGCGCCATTTTCCCGTCTATCGGTCGCAGGCTGGTCCGGGGGGACTGTCCGGCAAGACCGGTGAGGGGCCTGGCGGGAGGTGGCGATGGCCGACGAACTCGATGGCGGCATGGGCGCGATGACGCCCCGCGAGGGACCGCTGTTCCTCTCCATCGTCGTGCCGATGTACAACGAGGAGGCGAGCGTCGACCGCTTCTTCGAGGTGACGCTCGAGACCTGCCGCCCCATGGCCGACCGGGTCGAGATCGTCTGCGTCGATGACGGCTCGCGCGATGCGACCGTCGCTAGGGTCCGCGGCTGGATAACCCGCGCGCCCGAGATCCGGATGGTCGAGCTCACCCGCAACTTCGGCAAGGAGGCCGCGCTGACCGCCGGCTTCGACCATGCCCGCGGCGACGCGATCGTCTCGATCGACGCCGACTTGCAGCAGCCGCCCTCGGCCATCGCCGAGATGGTGGGCAAGTGGCGCGAGGGCTGGGATGTCGTCGGTGCCCGCCGCGTCGACCGCGATGCCGACAGCGCGACCCGCGGCTTCTTCTCCCGCCGCTTCTACCGCTTCTACAACAGGATCGCCGACACCCCGATCCCGGCCGAGACCAGCGATTTCCGCCTGTTCGACCGCGCCGTGGTCGATGCCCTCGGCCTCCTGCGCGAGAACACGCGCTTCATGAAGGGCCTGTTCTCCTGGGTCGGCTACAAGGTCACGGCGATCGAATACGTACACGGCGACCGCATGGCGGGCACGAGTTCCTTCAAGCTCTGGAAGCTC
>JBCBPG010000171.1:0-7634 GCA_039820865.1 Pseudomonadota bacterium | reverse complement strand
GTCTCCCTGGCTCAGCCCCGGTCGTGGCGCAACGCGCCCGGCTACGCGCTTCCTATAGGCCGGCGGGGGCCATAGCGGCAATCGGTCAGAGTGACCGCAACGCCACCACGGTCCAATAGTTTTCATCAATATTACCCAAGGTAAATTGATCACATCTCCACAAAACCTGAGTCTAGCTGAAGCAAATTCGCCACTAAACAACCAATTTACCTCACTCTCAACAAGTTGAATATCCGCGCAACAGCGGATATCACGGAGCCACTTCACCGAAAGCGGCGGTCGTCGCGACTCCTCGCGGCGCCTTTACGTAAACGTGACCGTCGGGAGAGTACCGGATGAGACCGAACAACAGAACAACCACCCTTCTCACGGGCGCCAGCCTGCTTGCGATCACTGCCCTGCCGGCGACGGCCGACGCCCAGAGCGTCCAGGCCCAGCTCGAGGAGCTCCGCCGCCAGGTCGCCCAGAGCCAGGCCGCGCTGCAGACCGCGCTCGAGCGCATCGACGAGCTTGAGAACAAGGCCGTCGAGACCGACGAGGCCATCGCCGCCATCCCCGAGCCGCGCGTCCGCCCGGGCCGCGACAACGTCGATCTGCAGGTCTACGGCCACATCAACCAGGCCTTCCGCTTCGCCTCGAACTCCAACGAAAGCCGCTTCGACATCGTCGACAACGACAACTCGGGCTCGCGCCTCGGCTTCCGCGGCCGCTACCGCGACGGCAAGCTCTCTGCCGGCGTGCGCGCCGAGGTGGGCTTCGAGGTCAACACCACCGACGAGATCGGCTTCGACACCGAGGCGGTGATCGGCTCGGACGCGGGCGACGAGGACTTTCTCACCCTCCGCCACGCCGACACTTTCCTCGGCCATGCCGACTACGGCACGATCTCGATCGGCTTTGGCCCGACCGCGACCGAGGGCGTGTCGGAGACCGATCTCTCCGGCACCACGCTGATCGCGGAATCGGATGTCGACGACATCGGCGGCGAGCTGGAGTTCGGCAATGACGAGGTCGCGATCCTCGGCGACGGCTTCGAGGTCGACGACTTCTTCTCCAACCTCGACGGCAGCCGCACCAGCCGCATCGGCTATGCCTCGCCCCGCTTCAACGGCATCCAGGGCCTGGTCTCGGCGCGGCTCGACGACGACGACGCGGGCACCGCGCGCATCTTCCCGGACGTCTCGGTCAACTACGAGGGCGCGTTCGACTTCGCCGAGGTCGAGGCCCAGGCCGGCTATCGCCGCGAGACCGAGTCGAACGTCTTCATCGCCTCGACCTCGGGCATCACCGGCGGCGGCACCAGCCTGACGCTCGGCGGCGGGCTCGAGTTCTTCGACGGCGACAACGGCGACCCGACCGAGAACTTCGTCTACGCCAAGCTGGGCCAGAAGCTGAAGCTGTTCGAGATCGGCGGCACGGCGATGTCGATCGACTTCTTCCGCGGCGAGGACAACAGCCAGATGTCGACCCTCTCGGACGACCAGACCGAGGCGATCTCGATCGGCGGCGGCGTGGTGCAGCAGATCAAGCCGCTCGGCGCCGAGGTCTACGCGGCCGGGCGCTACTACACGATCGACGCCGGCAACGGGACGGATACCGACCCGCTCTTCGTCCTCTTCACCGGCACGCGGGTGCGGTTCTGATGCGCCCCACGGTTCTGATTCCCGCGATCCCGGTCCCCGCGATCCTGATCCCCACGCTCCTCGTGCTCGCCGCCTGTTCGGGCGTGCGCGTCGAGCCGGACGAGCCCGCCACCTGGTCCAAGGACATCTGCGAGGGCTGCGGCCCGGGCCTGTTCTCGGGCGAGGCCGGCGCGCTCACCATCGTGGGCAGCGGTGACGTCCCCGCCGAGGCGCCCTCCGAGACCGAGTGAGGCGCCCGTGAAAGCGCGACCGGCCCCGGTGGCGGGGCCGGTCGCCACCTCAGGCGGCGTGCCTGGAGAGCGTTGGCCCGGGCGTCGCGCCGCCGCGGGCGAAGAGCACCGCCTCGCGCCGTGCGCCCGTGGCGAACAGCATCGCGACCGACAGGCCCTGGCTCTCGAGGATCGCCGCGATCCGCGCGCCGGTCAGCAGGTCGTGCTCGCCGGCGACACCGTCATAGAGCCCGGCCGGCTCGTAGCGCGTCGGTGCGCCGTCGGCGATGCCCTCCCACCAGGCCTGCGCAGGATCACCATACGGGTGGGTCTCGTGGCAGAGCACGCGGCGCAGCGTGTCGCCGTCACGGTAGACGTGGAAGTCGAACTGCGCCTCCGCCGCGCCGGCGCCCGAACGGCGGAAGTAGAGGACGTCCGTGTCGGCCAGGCGTGTCGAGAGATCATGGGCCGTGAGGCTCATGCCGCTGACCGCTTCGGCATGCTCGACAAGCACCCAGCCCGGGGACGCGGCGACGGTCGAGACGCGGATCTCCTCCGGGCAGTCCGGCGGGTTGGCCTGGGTCGCGGCCGCATAGGCCGGGGGCGCGGCGCGGGTGATCGCCGCGGGCGAGGGGTCCGGGCGCGGCGCGAAGCCCGGCGTCTCCGGCCGCCCGGCCCCGTCACCGGCCATCGCGGCGTCGCGCCCGCGCACCCCGAGACGATGCCCGAGACGGCGCCCGAGACGGCGCCAGCGACCCGGCAACGTCAGTATCGCGGCGAAGAACGTCCTCGGCGTCAGTCCGGCATGGGCGCGGTTGAGGGGATCGGCGTCGGCCATTGCCGCCTCCAACACCGCGCGCGGGACCGGGTCGCGGGGCGGCACCGCCATCACCGGCGCCCCCATCCCCGCATCGACCGGCCCCTCCCGCTCGGCCAGAAGCGCCGCAACCGCGGTCTCGGTCGCTGCGCGCCCGGCCCTCACCAGCGTGAAGTCCTGGTAACCGAAATCGCGTTCCATGCGCCCCCCGGCTTCTGCCCGAAACGTCTCCCCCGCAGGTCAGGCTCGAGCAGGAATGGGGCATCGGCGTGGCCGGGGCGGGTCGGTGGCGGCGCCGACGCCCCTTGGCTTCCGCCGCGGCTCCCCATATACCCCGCGAGCGCTCGCGGCACCGCCGCCGGGCGCTCTGGCGCTTTGCGCTGTCCGCAGCATCCGGGAGAGAGCGTCCATGGCGCGCCGCCGACTGGTCTACGAAGGCAAGGCCAAGATCCTGTACGAGGGGCCGGAGCCCGGCACGCTCGTGCAGTACTTCAAGGACGACGCGACGGCGAACAACGCCGAGAAGCACGCCATCATCGACGGCAAGGGCGTGCTGAACAACCGCATCTCCGAGCACATCATGACGGCGCTGACGGCGATCGGCGTGCCGAACCACTTCATCCGCCGCATCAACATGCGCGAGCAGCTGATCCGGTCCTGCGAGATCATCCCGCTCGAGGTCGTGGTCCGCAACGTCGCCGCCGGCTCGATGTCCAAGCGCCTCGGCATCGAGGAGGGTACCGCGCTGCCCCGCCCGATCATCGAGTTCTACTACAAGGACGACAAGCTCGGCGATCCGCTGGTCTCCGAGGAGCATATCGTCGCCTTCAACTGGGCCACCCAGCAGGACATCGACGACGTGATCTCGCTGGCGCTGCGGGTCAACGACTTCCTGTCGGGCCTCTTCACGGGGGTCGGCATCAAGCTGGTCGACTTCAAGATCGAGTGCGGTCGGATCTGGGAGAACGACTTCCAGCGCATCATCGTCGCCGACGAGATCAGCCCCGACTGCTGCCGCCTCTGGGACGTCAAGACCGGCCAGAAGTTCGACAAGGACGTCTTCCGCCGTGATCTCGGCTCGCTGTCCGAGGCCTATAGCGAGGTCGCCCGCCGCCTCGGCATCCTGCCCGAGAACGGCAATGTCACCCAGGGCCCCAAGCTCGTTCACTGAGAGGGCGCCCCGCCGGCAGATCCGCCCCCGCCAGCCGGGCGAGGGGGGACGGCCGCGCAGCGCCGCGTCGGGTGTCCGGGCGACGCCCGCACCCGTAGCCGCCGGAAACGCCGCACCAGGCACGTCACCTGGAGAGACGCCATGCTCGACCTGATCGACGGTCTCGTCGCCCTCGTCGGCCAGGGTGCGGCGGTTGGCGTCATCCTCGCGGCCGCGGCAGGCGTCGCCTCGATCCCGCTCTGGACCTGGCATGCCCGCGGCCAATGGCCCCGCGTCGAGGCCCGCGTCACCGCCATCGCCCAGCGCCGCACGCTCGCCTCCAACACCTGGGCCGTCGGCATCGCCTTCACGCCCGAGGGCACAGCCCCCGACACGGACACGCGCGAGATCGAGGCCACCGTCCAGGTCAACCTCGTCCGCCGGCCCCTCGCCCTCGGCGATCACCTCACCGTGATGCACCACCCCGCCTATCCGGCCCGCACCGCGATGACCCGCTGGCAGGGCGCCGGCACGCCGCTCATGCTCGCCCCCCTGATCGCCCTCGCCGCCGCGGCCGCCGTCAGGGACTAGCCCTGCCGGAAATGGTCCGGTGGTGCGTTCCACGCACCCTGTGGGCGTCAGTCGAGCGTGGCCGCTGCGAGATCCCGCAGGACTCGTCGCGGCGACCAGCCGCGACACCGCCTGGTCCGCCCCGCTGGTCGCGCCCCCGCGCCACCCTACAACCGCGATGGGCAGCGGGAGCGAACGGTCATGGACGACACCAACCAGCCTATCGGCAGCTATTGCGAGCGGGTGTCGGGCGGCATCGATCCGGGGTTCTGGGCCGAGCCGCTGAACGCGGTGACGAACGCCGCCTTCTTCGTCGCCGCCTTCATCGCCTGGCGGCTGGCCGGCACGCTCGGCCGGCGCGATGCGAGTGTCACCTTCCTCACCATCAACCTCGTCGCCATCGGCATCGGCTCGACGCTCTTCCACACCCTCTCCACCCGCTGGGCGGCGGCGGCCGACACGATCCCGATCCTGATCTTCATCCTCGCCTACTTCTTCGTCGCGATGCGAAGCTTTGTCGGCTTCTCGGTCCTCGGCGCCGCGGTCGCCACGCTGGTGCTCTTCGCCGAGTTCATCATCCACGCGACCGCCTTCAACTACTTCCTGCGTGACGTGATCGGCGGCTCGGTCAGCTACTTTCCCGCGCTGATGATGCTCGGCGTCGTGGGCGGTCTTCTCGCCTGGCACCGCCACCCGGCCGGGCTCGCGCTGCTCGCGGGCGGCGGTGTCTTCGCCATGTCGCTGACGATGCGCGCGCTCGACGTGCCGCTCTGCGACAGCCTTCCGACGGGCACGCATTTCCTCTGGCACGTCCTCAACGGCGTTCTGCTCGGCCTGCTGCTGGTCACGCTGGTGCGACGGGGCGCGGGGCCCACGCTCTTCGCCTTGGTGCGCGCGCGCCTCGCGGGCCCGGACGCCGGGCCGGGGACGGGGGCAGGCCAGGGGACGGGGGCAGGCCAGGGGACGGGGGCCGCGGCCTGAACGCAACCCTCCCGCGATCCTCGCCCGCGAGGGGTCCGGGTGTCCTTGCCGCTCCCCGTCCCGCCCGCTAGACCGGGGCTCGGGACCCTCGCGAAAGGCCAGCGGATGAAGGCGCGCGTCACCGTCACGCTCAAGAACGGCGTCCTCGATCCGCAGGGCACGGCGATCGCGCATGCGCTGCGCACGCTGGGCTTCGAGGGCGTCAACGGGGCGCGGCAGGGCAAGGTCATCGAGCTCGACCTGGCCGAGACCGATCCCGAGCGCGCCCGCGCCGCCGCCGCCAGGATGGCAGACCGCCTGCTCGCCAACGCCGTGATCGAGACCTACAGCGTCGAGGTGGAACCGTGAGCCCCGCCGGACGCGGGAGCCGCGCATGAAGAGCGCCGTCATCGTCTTTCCCGGCTCGAACTGCGACCGTGACATGGGCGTCGCGCTCGGCGCCGTTTCGGGCCGGCCGGTCGAGATGGTCTGGCACAAGGAGACGGCGCTGCCGGCGGGGCTCGACCTCGTGGCGGTGCCGGGCGGCTTCTCCTTCGGCGACTACCTGCGCGTGGGCGCGATCGCGGCGCAGTCGCCGGTGATGGCGGCAGTACGCGACTTCGCGGCACGCGGCGGCCATGTCATCGGCATCTGCAACGGCTGGCAGGTGCTGATCGAGGCGGGCCTCCTGCCGGGCGCGCTGATGCGCAACGCCACGCTCAAGTTCGTCTGCCGCGATGTCTGGCTGACGGCCGGCGGCCGGGGCCCCTATACCGCCCGTGTCGACCGGCCGATCCGCGTGCCCGTCGCCCATCACGACGGCTGCTTCGTCGCCGAGGACGAGACGCTCGACCGGCTCGAGGGCGAGGGCCGCGTCGCCTTCCGCTACACCGACGCCGAGGGCCGACCGGCCCCGGGCGCGAACCCCAACGGCTCGCTCCGCGACATCGCGGGCGTGGTGTCCGAGAACGGCCGCGTCCTCGGCATGATGCCCCATCCCGAGCGGCTGGCCGATCCCGCCCTTGGCGGGGCCGACGGGCGCCTCGTCCTCGACAGCGTCGCCGGCGCACTCGCCACACCCCCTCTCAAGGAGGCAACCGCCTGATGCGTATCCTTCTCGCCGCCGTCCTCGCCTTGGGCCTCGCCTCGGGCCTCGCCGCCTGCTCCGCCGATGGCGGGCTCTACCAGCCGAGCGACATTCCCCCGGGCCAGTCCACCCCGCCCGCCACGCAGGCGCCGCAGGTGGTGCTGGAGCTCGACCTGCCGACCGCCCAGGCGATCCCCTTCATCGAGGAGGTCTCGGCGCGCTGCTGGCTGGACGGCGTGGTCAGGGCGGACGCGATGTTCGTGTTCCGCGAGAGCGGTCGCATCGTGATGACGGGCGAGACCGAGGACATGCTGGTCGTCGACTTCCTGCCGATCCCGGACGAGGCCGGGTTCGCCAAGATGCGTCTCTCCGGGCCGGTGCTCACCAACGAGGCGCTGACCGAGAGCCTGATCGAGCACCTTCAGCGCGCCGAGCGCGGTGGCGAGATCGCCTGCCCCGCCCTCGGCGACCCCGGCAAGGACACGCCCGTCGTCGCCGGCGGCTGACGAGCGGTTGGCGCTGCTCGGGGCCCGGCCGTGCGGGGCATCGAGCCCCGCCCCGCCGGAGACCGGCGCCGCCGGTCTGGCGCGCGCATCCCGGCATCGCGCCGACGGCGTCGGGTGCGTGGAACGCGCCGCCCGACCTCACCGGCTTTCCCGGGGCTTTTCCCCGCGCCCGGCCTCCGCTAACCCTCGCCCCCACGCCGACCCTGCCGGAGACCGCCGATGACCGAGGCCGTCGAGACCGAGACGCTGCCGCCGGAGCCCGAGGTGACCCAGGCGCTGGCCGCCGATCACGGGCTGAAGCCGGACGAGTATGCCCGCATCCTGGACCTGCTGGGCCGGACGCCGAGCTTCACCGAGCTCGGCATCTTCTCGGCCATGTGGAACGAGCACTGTTCCTACAAGTCCTCGAAGCGCTGGCTGCGGACGCTGCCGACCGCCGGCCCGCAGGTGATCCACGGGCCGGGCGAGAACGCGGGCGTCGTCGCGATCGGACCGGACGCCCAGGGCAACGAGCTCGCCTGCGTCTTCAAGATGGAGAGCCACAACCACCCGAGCTTCATCGAGCCCTACCAGGGTGCGGCGACCGGTGTGGGCGGCATCCTGCGCGATGTCTTCACCATGGGCGCGCGGCCGGTGGCGTGCCTCAACGCGCTCTCCTTCGGCGCGCCGGAGAACCCGAACACGCGGCGGCT
>JBCBPG010000170.1:0-7678 GCA_039820865.1 Pseudomonadota bacterium | reverse complement strand
GCGGCACCGCCACCTGGGACGGCATGTCGATCGCCTGGGCGACGCTGGAGCACCTGCATGACGTCAACCGCTGCCGCGGCCTCTTCGCCACGCATTACCACGAGCTGACGGCGCTGACGGAGCGGCTGGCCAGGCTCGCGCCCGTCTCGGTGCGCGTGCGCGAATGGGAGGGCGAGGTGATCTTTCTCCACGAACTCGCCCCCGGCGCCGCCGATAGAAGCTACGGCGTCCAGGTGGCCCGCCTCGCCGGTCTGCCCGCCGAGGTGGTCGAGCGCGCGCGCACCGTCCTCGACCGTCTCGAAGCCCGCGAGCGTGGCGACAGCGTCCCCGACGCGCTGGCCAGCCTCCCTCTCTTCGCGGCCGCGGGCGGGGGGGCGCCTCCGGCGCGGGGGCCCGCGCCTCCGGCGCATGAGGCGGCCGGCGCGTCGGTCGCGGCGGCGCCGGCGCCGCCGCCGTCCGCCGTCGAGATCGCCGACCGTCTCGCTGCGCTCGATCCCGATGCGATGAGCCCGCGCGAGGCGCTCGACGCGCTCTACGAGCTCAAGGCCCTTGCCGTCCGACATCCGTGAGACATCGGAACATCTGGAAACATTCGCCCCGTCGCGATCCCGCGAGGCTCATCGCGGCGACCAGCCGCGATTCCGCCTACCTCGGCGGATCCTGGGGGGCGGCGGCCGGCCGGGTCAGCACGAACAGCGCCGCGCCGCCGAGGGCGATGGCCTGGATCAGCAGCACATGCCCCGGCACGCCCAGCACGACCGACAGCAGGAAGCTCGCCCCGATCGCGATCACGGCCGCGCGCTTGGCCCGGGGTCGGATCACGCCGTTCGCATGCCAGTCGTGGATCGCGGGGCCGAAGCGCGTGCGGTTCATCAGCCAGTCGTGGAAGCGTTCGGAGCCGCGCGCGAAGCAGAAGGCCGCGAGCAGCATGAACGGCACCGTCGGCAACAGCGGCAGCACCACGCCGAGCGTGCCGAAGCCGAAGGCGATCCAGCCGCCGATCGTCCAGAGTAGCCGCATCGCGCCGTCCCCTTCTCCACCGGCGACGAGATAGCGCGCCCGGGCCCGGCGGCAGGTCGTGTTCCCGTCAGTCGAGCAGATGACGCAGGATCGCGTTCAGCACGGGCCGGCCCTTCGCCGTCGCCGCCAGCCGCGCCCCGTCATGGCGGACCAGTGCATCGGCCTCGAGACGCGCGATGCGGCCGGGTTCGATCGCCTCGCCCGCCAGCGCGGCATGGCGGTCGAGGTCGATGCCCTCGGCCAGGCGCATCCCCATCAGCAGCATCTCGACCGCCTGGTCGGCCGGCGCGACCGTCTCCCGCACCGCCATCGCATGGCCGTCGCGCGCGACCGCGGCGCCCCATGCGGCCGGATCGGCCAGCGTTTCGGTCGCGATCCGCGTGCCGTCCTCCAGGGTCAGCCGGCCATGGGCCCCCGGTCCGATCCCCGCATAGTCGCCATAGCGCCAGTAGACGAGGTTGTGCCGGCTCTCGGCCCCCGGACGGGCGTGGTTCGAGATCTCGTAGGCCGGCAGGCCCGCGGCGGCCGTGCGCTCGGCCGTGATCGCGTACATCTCCGCCGCCGCATCGTCGTCGGGCACAGCGAGGCGGCCCTTGGCATGGAGCTCGGCGAAGCGCGTCCCCGGTTCGACCGTCAGCTGGTAGAGCGAGAGGTGGTCGGGGCCGAACGCCAGCGCCCTGTCGAGCTCGCCCGCCCAGTCTTCGGGCGCCTGGTGCTGGCGCGCATAGATCAGGTCGAAGCTGACGCGCGCGAAGGCGGCGCGCGCGGTCTCGACCGCGCCCAGCGCCTCGGCGACCGAATGGGTCCGTCCCAGCGCCGCCAGCGCCCCGTCGTCCAGCGCCTGCACGCCGACCGACACGCGGTTGACGCCGGCCGCGGCATAGGCGCGGAAGCGCTCGGCCTCGACGCTGGTCGGGTTGGCCTCGAGCGTGATTTCGGCGTGGGCGGCGAGGTCCCAGTGGCGGTCGGCCGCCGCGATGATCGCCCCGACCGTCGCCGGCGCCATCAGGCTGGGCGTGCCGCCGCCGAAGAAGATGCTGTCGAGCCGCCGGGGCCCCGTCAGCGCCCGCATCGCCGCCATCTCGGCCACGAGCCGCGCGGCCCAGGCGGCATGGTCGACGGCGCTTCGCGCGACATGGCTGTTGAAGTCGCAATAGGGGCACTTGGCCTTGCAGAACGGCCAGTGGACGTAGAGCCCGAAGCCGCCCGCCTGCCAGTCCGCGCCCGGGACGGGGGCCGCCGCGGCTCCCGGCGGCGGCGGTGCGGCGGCCCCCCTAGCCATCACCGCCGCGCCGCCACCAGACCATGGCCAGCCAGCCGAGCCCGCCGGCCCCGGCGAGGACGAGCGCCACGTTGTTCCACGCCACGCCGCCCACGAGGAAAAGGCCGAAGACCGCGGCCAGCATGCCACGGTTGCGCCAGGCATAGGCGTCGCGCTCTGGGCGCGCCATCAGGCGGGCCTGCGGAGCGCGGTGGCCTCGATCTCGACCTTCATCTCCGGGGTCATCAGAGGGCAGGCGACGGTGGTGTTGGCGGGCAGGATCTCGCCCAGCACCTCGCGCAGCACCGGGCCGATCGCCGGGTGGTCGGCCGGGTCTGGCAGGTAGACCACGGTGCGCACGATGTCGGTCATGGCAAAGCCGGCCTCGGTCAGCGCCCGCTGGATCGTGGCCAGCGCCGCGCGGGTCTGGTCGGCCACGTCCTCGGGCATCGACATCGTCGCATAGTCGTAGCCCGTGGTGCCCGCGACGAAGCACCAGTCGCCCTGCACCACGGCCCGGGAATAGGCGTAGTCGCGCTCGAAGGGCGAACCGGTCGAGATCAGGCGTCGGGTCATGGGGCGCTCCTCGGTTGGCGGGCCAGTTGTGGGGCGGTGCGTTGCACGCACCCTGCGCGCCGGCCGCAGGGTGCGTGAAGTGCATCGTCGCGCCTAGCCGCCGAGGCAGGCGGCGACGAGCTGGCGAAAGGCGTCGGCGCGGTGGCTGATGGCGTGCTTGGCGGCGGGGTCCATCTCGCCGAAGGTCTCGGCATGGCCCTCCGGCACGAAGATCGGGTCGAAGCCGAAGCCCCGCTCGCCCCGCGGCGGGCGGACGAGATGCCCGGGCGCGGTGCCGAGGAAGGTCTCGTCGTGCCCGTCCGGCCAGGCGAGCGACAGCGCGCAGTGAAAGGCCGCCACGGGCGCCGCGGGCGCGCCCCCGTCCAGCGCGTCCATCTCGGCCCAGACCCGCGCCATCGCCATGGCATAGTCGCGCCCCGCCGGCGTCTCGGCCCAGTCGGCGGTGTAGACCCCGGGCGCGCCGCCCAGCGCCTCGACCGAGACACCGCTGTCATCGGCCAGCGCCGGCAGCCCGGCCGCCCGCGCCGCCGCATGGGCCTTGATCCGGGCGTTGCCGGTGAAGGTCGTCTCGGTCTCGTCCGGCACGGGCAGGTCCAGCTCGCCCGCCGAGACCGTCTCGACCCCGTAGGGCGCCAGCAGGTCGCGGATCTCGCGCACCTTGCCGGCGTTGTGGCTCGCCACCACCAGCCGCCCCGGTGCCAGGGGACGGTGCGCCAGGGGACGGTGCACCCCGCTCATCCGCCGATCGCCGCCTTCTGCGCCGCCACCAGCTCACCGCAGCCCTTGCGGGCCAGCGCCAGCAGCGCCATCAGCTCGGCTTCGGTGAAGGGCGCCCCCTCGGCCGAGCCCTGGACCTCGACCAGCCCGCCCGAGCCCGTGAGCACGAAGTTGGCGTCCGTCCCGGCGTTCGAATCCTCGACATAGTCGAGGTCGAGCACCGGGGTGCCCTCGTGGATGCCGCAGGAGACGGCGGCGATGTGCTCGCGGATCGGGTTCTCGGTGAGCGTGCCGGCCTTGACAAGCGTCTCGGCCGCGAGCCGCAGCGCCACCCAGCCCCCGGTGATCGAGGCGCAGCGCGTGCCGCCATCGGCCTGCAGCACGTCGCAGTCGACGACGATCTGCCGCTCGCCCAGCACCACGCGGTCAAGCCCCGCCCGCAGGGACCGCCCGATCAGCCGCTGGATCTCCTGCGTCCGCCCGCCGACACGCCCAGCCGCCGCCTCGCGGCGCGAGCGCGTATGGGTCGCGCGCGGCAGCATCCCGTATTCCGCCGTCGCCCAGCCGAGCCCGGTGTTGCGCAGGAACGGCGGCGGCTTGTCCTCGACCGAGGCGGTGCAGAGCACGACCGTCTCGCCCATGCGGATCAGCGCCGATCCCTCGGCATGTTTCGTGTAGCCGGTCTCGATCGAGACCGTGCGCAGCGCATCCGCCGCCCTGCCCGATGGCCGCATGTCATCCTCCCTCGCCCCCATCCTGGAGTTGGGCGGGGCTTAGCCGTCGCTCCCGCCCGCGTCCACCCGCCTCACGGCCAGTCGGGAGCGCGGCAGGGCACATCCGCCCGGGGCGTCGACGGCAACGCCGGCGGCTTGCCCTGCGGCTGGCCCGGCGACTGGCGCGGCGGAAGCGCCCCGGTGCCACAGGGCGGCGCGATTGACGCTCGGCCGCGACCGTTTTACCTCACCACCGTCATGGAGGGCCCGCCGGTGACGCAGCACAGCCTCGCCGACCTGAACGACCGTTCGCGCGAGATCTTCAGGCAGTTGGTCGAGACCTATCTCGAGACGGGCGAGCCGGTCGGCTCGCGCACCCTCTCTCGCGCCTCCTCCGACGGTCTCTCGGCCGCGACGATCCGCAATGTCATGCAGGATCTCGAGCTGATCGGCCTGCTCGACAGCCCGCATACCTCGGCCGGCCGGATCCCGACGCAGCAGGGCCTGCGCCTGTTCGTCGACGCGGTGCTGCAGATCGGCGACATCGACCCCGACGAGCGCGCCCAGATCGAGCAGGCGATCGGCGCGCCCGAGGCCGACCTCGCCGCCGCGCTCGACCGCGCGGGCGCGCTGCTCTCGGGCCTCAGCCACTGCGCGAGCCTGGTCTACGCGCCCAAGCGCCAGAGCCCGGTCGAGCATGTCGAGTTTGTCGCGCTGGCGCCCGACCGGGCGCTGGCCGTGCTGGTGATGTCCGACGGTACGGTCGAGAACCGCGTCTTCGACCCGCCAAGCGGGCTCACGCCTTCGGCCATGCGCGAGGCGGCGAATTTCCTGAACGCCCAGCTCAGGGGCCGGACGCTCGACGAGGCGCGCGACCAGGTCGCCGGCCAGATCGCCGCGCATCGCACCGCGCTCGACACGCTCGCCGCCTCGCTGGTCGAACGCGGCATCGCGTTGTGGTCGGGCGGCGAGGCGAGCGAGGCGGTCGGCGCGGGCGCCCGGCTCATCGTCCGCGGGCGCGCCAACCTGCTGGCCGAGGGCTCGACGGCCGAGGAACTGGAGCGGGTGCGTCAGCTCTTCGACGACCTCGAGCGCAAGCGCGACATCGCCCGCCTGCTGGAACTCGCCCAGGAGGGCTCGGGCGTGCGTGTCTTCATTGGCGCAGAGACCAAGCTCTTCTCGCTCTCGGGTTCATCTGTCGTCGTTTCTCCCTACCTCGACGGGCAGGACCGCGTGATCGGGGCGATCGGGGTGATCGGGCCGACGCGGCTGAACTATGGGCGCATCGTGCCGATGGTGGACTACACTGCGCGGCTGGTGGGCCAGATGGTGAGCGGACCCGGGCGCGATGGCGTCGCGCGGGCGCCGCGCACCCGCATCGAGGACCCCTGAGGCGGCCCCGGCCCCCGCGGCCTGGTCACACCTGGAAGGACAGCATGACCGACGACAAGAACGCGACGACCGGGGGCGCGGCCCCGACGACCGACCGGGCGACCGACCGGGCGGCCGACCCGACGACCGACCCGACGACTGACACCGCGGCCGGCCGGGCGACCGATCCCGCGACCGATCCCGCTACGGGCCCGGCAGCCCGGCCCGCCGCCGGCACGTCAGGGGACGCGCCGCGCCCGGAGGAGGGCGGGGCGCCCGACGGCCCCGCCGCCGGCAACGCCGCCTCGCCCGAGGATGTCGCCGCGGCCGAGGCGGCGGCCGAGGCCTATGCCGCCGACGCTGCCGCCGTGCCGCCCGCCGATGCCGGCGGCGAGCCGGCGCCGGGGCCGATCCCCGGTCTCGACCCTGAGGAAATCGTGCCCGGGCTCGGCGATGCCGTGCTGGCCGAGGCCGAGGCCGAGGTCCGCGCCGAGATCGAGGCACTGGCGGCCGAGCGCGACCAGCTCAAGGACAAGCTGATGCGCGCGCTGGCCGAGGCCGAGAACGTCCGCCGCCGCGCCGAGCGCGACCGCCGCGACGCCGAGGCCTATGGGGGCACCAAGCTGGCGCGCGACCTGCTGAGCGTCTGCGACAATCTGGAGCGGGGTCTCGCCAACGCCGACGAGGCGCTGCGCGGCGCCCATGGCCCCTTCGTCGAGGGGGTGGAGCTTACCCATCGCGAGCTGCTGGCGGCCTTTGCCAAGCACAAGATCGAGCGCCACGTGCCCGAGAAGGGCGACCGCTTCGACCCCAACCTGCACCAGGCGATGTTCGAGGCACCGGTGCCGGGGGCCGAGCCCGGCACGATCATCGAGGTGATGCAGCCCGGCTTCACGATCTCGGGCCGGCTGCTGCGCCCGGCCATGGTCGGCGTCGCCCGCGCCTGACCGGGTTGACCGGGCTGACCGGGCCGGCGGGTCCACGGCATCCGGTGATCCCGCCCGGCACCTGGTCTCGTGCCGGGCGGGATCGGTCGCCGGTACGGCAGCCCGCCCCACATCGGGCCGCCACCGCGGCGATGACCGCGCCACCCCGGGACACCGATCGGGGCGTCGCAGCGCTTGGCACGGCGGGCATGACCCGCCGCGCGCTATCTCTCGGCCAGGCTCACGGCCGGACGCCTGTCCCGCTCACACGGTCGGCGGGCGCGCATCCGGCGGCGCCGCACGACGACATGCGTGACGGCCGGTGCCGTGGCCCTGCGATCAGAGAAGTCGCGACACCCGTCTCGGGCATCTCCGGCGTCGAGGGCATGCGTGGTCCGTCTCCGGGTCGGTCTTCGAGACTAACGACGGCTACAGCGCAACTTTAACGAGCAAATGCTCAACCCAACGACGCAGACACTACAACGACAGCGTGCATTTCTCGCTGTCTGCGCGAAGGCTATGCGGCCTCTGCTGACTATGTGTCAACCGAAACCGGGCAAAGGCGCCGCAAAAGCCAAATGTTGCCACATTCTCGGGCGGCCGGCGCGCAATTGTGACTATAAAATGGCTGGCTCTCACCAGAATTTCGGATGGCTATCTTTGACCTGTAGCAAGACTACTTCTGTTGGAGGGTCGGGCCGATTCGTTCAGACGGCATGGACCACGCGGAGCGTCAGGTTCAGCCGACCGCCCGAGGGAAACAGCGCGCCCTCGCCGAAGCGGAGACGGTCGATGCCGTGATAGGCCAGCCGCGCCGGGCCCCCCATGACCAGAACATCGCCCGAGGCGAGGCTGAAGCTCCGCGTCGGGTCGCGGCGCGCCGTGCCGCCGATGCGGAACACCGCCGGATCGCCGAGCGAGATCGACACGACCGGCGCGGCGAAGGCGCTCTCGCCCTCGTCCTCGTCGCGATGCAGACCCATGCGCGCGCCCTCGCCATACCAGTTCACCAGGCAGCAATCCGGCGACGCGTCCCACCCGGATACCGCCGTCCAGATCCCCAGCACCTCGGCCGGGATCGGCGGCCAGGGCGC
>JBCBPG010000169.1:0-7693 GCA_039820865.1 Pseudomonadota bacterium | reverse complement strand
ATGCCGAACTGCAGCGTCTCGGGATTCTCGCGGTCGGCGAGTGCGGGGCCGGCAGCGGCGATGGCGAGGCCGGCGACGGCAGCGGTGAGCAGGTGCTTCATCGGGGTTCTCCCTGGTGGCAGCGGTGGGGGTCGTTCGGGGGTCAGGCGCTCAGCGCGGCCGGCGCGACGCGGTCGAGGCCGTCGGCGGCGTCCGGCAGGACCAGTTCGTCGCTGGCCTCGCCGTAGATCTCGCGCAGGAACGCCAGCGTCAGCTCGCGGCTGGGGCCGTCGAAGACGACCTCGCCGTCGCGCATGGCGATCGTGCGCGCGCAGTAGCGCCGGGCGTATTCGACCTGGTGCAGCGAGACGACGATGGTGATGCCGTCGTCCTGGTTGATCGTCGTCAGGATCTCCATGACGCGCTTGGCCGAGGCCGGGTCGAGCGAGGCGATTGGCTCGTCGGCCAGCACGATCTCGGCGCCCTGGACCAGCGCGCGGGCGATGGCGGCGCGCTGCTGCTGCCCGCCCGAGAGGGTGGCGGCGCGCTGCATGGCCGAGGGCGCGATGCCGACGCGGTCGAGCGCGACCATGGCGGCCTGCTTCTCGGCATGGGTGAAGAGGCCGAGCGCCCCGCGCCAGGCCGGGATCGCGCCCAGGATGCCGACCAGCACGTTGGTCATGACACGCAGCCGCGGCACCAGGTTGAACTGCTGGAAGACGACGCCGACGCGACGGCGCAGTGCCACGGCGCGCCGCGCGAGGCGCCCGTTGTCCTGTACCGTCTCGCCCAGGACCGCGACGCGCCCGCCACCGCGGCGGTCGGCGGCGATCAGCCCCGCCACATGGCGGATCAGCGTCGACTTGCCCGAGCCCGAGGCCCCGATCAGCGCGACCATCTCGCCACGGTCGATGGTGAGAGAGACGCCCTTCAGCGCCCGGCGCCCGCCCGGGAAGGTCTTGGCGAGCCCCTCGACCGCGATGGCGGGGACTGCCGGATCGGCGGGCGGGCTGGCGAGGTCGGACATCCGGTCTCCGCGAGGTTCTTCACCCGCGGGGGAGTGCACATTCCCGGCGACACCCGGATGACGGGATCGCGATGGTTTTGCGACCCCGGTGTCCGGCACCGGGTGCGGCTCAGCCGGTCTGCAGCACCGGGCGGCCCGCGACGAGGGCGGCGGTGATGCGCGGCAGGGTCGGATCGGTGTCATCGACGACCACGACATCGGCCCGCCGCCCGGGCGCCAGCTGGCCGCGATCGGCAAGGCCCGCGGCCTCGGCCGGGTTGGTCGAGACCAGCGCCCAGGCCTCGGGCAGGGTCAGCATGCCCTCGCGCACCAGCCGGAAGGCCGCGAGCAGCGGCGCAGGGTAGTAGTAGTCCGACGCCAGCACGGTGCAGAGCCCGTCGCGCGCCGCCGGCCCGGCGCTGAGCATGCGGACATGGCTGCCGCCCCGCACCACGTTGGGCGCGCCGAGGATGGTGTGCTCGCCCGCCGCGCGCGCCTCGGCCGCGGTCTCGCGGGTCAGCGGGAACTCCGAGGTGCGGGCGCCGAGGGCGCGGAAACGGCGCCGCTCCTCCGGGCTCCGCTCGTCATGGGCCAGCAGCACGGCGCCGGCCGCGCGCGCCGCCCCGGCCACCCGGGCGATCGCCGCGGGCACCTCGTCGCGCCGGGCCCAGACGTCCTCGAGCATCGCGGTATAGGCCTCGACCGTCAGGCCCGCGCGCTCGGCCGATTGCGGGATCTTGGCCTGGATGTGCCCCTTCTGCATGCCGTTGGTCGTGTGGTCGTTGAGGGCGACGATCGGCGTCGGCACCTGGTCCATCCAGCCGATCACCCGGTCGATGGCCTCGAGGGCGAAGACCTCCCAGCGGACATGCAGGCGCGTGTCGCAGGCGAGGCGCGGGCGCAGCCGCGCGATCGCGGCGACCACCGCCCCGGCATTGTCGAGACTGCGCAGTCCCGGCTCGTAGGTCACCGTCAGCGCGTGAAAGGCGGTGGTGATGCCGTTGGCAAGGAGCTGGCGGTCGCTCTCCATCAGCGCGACCTCGACCGGGAAGGCGGCGTTGGGCCGCGGCATGATCTGGCGCTCGAAGGCATCGCCGTGGATGTCGACGATGCCGGGCAGGACCAGCCGCCCTGCGGCCTCGATCCGGCGCGCCCCGGCGGGCGCCGCACCAAGCCCCGCGATCCGGTCGCCTGTCAGCACGAGATCGCCCGGGACCAGCCCGCCGGGCGTCAGCACCCGGCCCCCGGCGATCACCGTCGCCGCGTCCACGGCATCCTTCATCCGCCCCTCCCGAGATCGCCCGGTGTGTTCGCCGCTGCGCCCGCTTGCTAGCGCAGCGCCACCGCACCCACCAGCACGCAGGCGCCCCGCCCCGCCGTCGGCTGCCCTCACCGACCTCCAGCCGGCAGCGCCACCAGCGCGAGATCACGCGCGGCCGCCAGCATGGCGCGCGGCATGCCGATGCGGGCCATGACCTGCAGCCCCGCATAGGAGACCAGCAGCTGCGCCGCCCGCGGGGCCGGATCGTCGCCGGGGGCGAGTTCCGCAAGTGTCGCGGCAAGCGCGCGCTGCAGCCGGGCGAAGCCCTGACGGACCAGCGACGCCGCCTCCTCGTCCGCGGCGGCGAGATCGGCCGAGGCGTTGCAGAGGAAACAGCCCCGCCGGTCGTCGCCCTCGTAGGCAGCCTCGATCGGCGCCGCGAGGAAGGCCTCCAGCCGCACCCGCGCCGGGCCCGGCCCCCGCAGCAGCGCGACCGTTCGGGCGACATGCGCGGCCTCGTAGCGGGCCAGCGCCTTCAGATACATCGCGCGCTTGTCGCCATAGGCGGCGTAGAGGCTGCCCTTCCTCAGGCCCGTCGCCGCCATGATGTCGGCCAGCGAGACCGCCTCGTAGCCGCGCTCCCAGAAGAGCCCCGTGATGATGTCCAGCACGGCGTCCATGTCGAAGCCGCGCGGGCGTCCCGGTGTCCTGTCCTCTTCACGCATCGGTGATCGCCCCATATTCTTGACCGTTAGGTCCAGATTTCCCAGATGGTTCCCAACGGCGCAGGAACGCCGGCTGACCCCAAATTGATGACCGTTCGGTCATCATTCAAGGAGAACCGCCATGGCCGATGTCGTGATCTACACCAAGGGCTACTGCCCGTTCTGTGCCCGCGCCAAGGCGCTGCTGGGTGCCAGGGGCGTCGGCTTCACCGAGCATGAGGTGACCCACGATCCGGACCGTTTCGCCGAGATGGTCGACCGATCGGGCCGGCGGACGGTGCCGCAGGTCTTCATCGACGGCGCCCCTGTCGGCGGCTCGGACGACCTCGCGGCGCTCGAGGCGAGCGGCGGGCTCGACCGCCTGCTCCACCGCGCCCCCGCCTGACCCCTGACCGCGGCCGCCCGCCGCTCTTCCCGGTGGGCGGCCGCCCCCGCAGCACCAATCCAAGGACCGGACCCATGGCAGACTACGACGTGGACGTGGCCATCCTGGGCGCAGGCAGCGCCGGCATGGCCGCGTATCGCGAGGCGCGGAAATACACCGACCGCATCGCGCTCATCGACGGCGGGCCGCTCGGCACCACCTGTGCGCGGGTCGGCTGCATGCCCTCCAAGCTGCTGATCGCCGCCGGCGAGGCCTATCACCGCGCGACCGCCACCGCCCGCTTCGGCATCGCGCCCGGCACGCCCGTGATCGACGGCCGCGCCGTGATGGCGCGGCTACGCAGCGAGCGCGACCGCTTCGTCGGTTTCGTGCTCGACACGGTCGAGGGCTTCGACCAGGGCCATGTCATCCGCGAGAACGCCCGCTTCGTCGACGACCACACGCTGGAGCTCACCGGCGGCCGGCGCCTCACCGCCCGCTCGGTCGTGATCGCCACCGGCTCGCGGCCCAACATCCCGCCCCCGTTCCAGGCGGCCGGCGACCGGCTGATCGTGAACGACGACGTCTTCGACTGGGAGACGTTGCCCCGCTCGGCCGCCGTCTTCGGCGCCGGCGTGATCGGGCTCGAGCTCGGCCAGGCGCTGGCGCGGCTCGGCGTGCGCGTCCGTCTCTTCGGTCGCGACAACATGGTGGGCCCGCTGAGCGACCCCGAAGTGCGCGCCGATGCCGCCAGGACCTTCGAGGCCGAGTTCCCGGCCCACTGGCACGCCGACACCCGGATCTCGCGCGCGGGCGACGAGGTCGTGGTGCGCTGGCAGGACCCGGTGAAGGGCGACGGCGAGGAGCGCTTCGACTTCCTGCTGGCCGCGACCGGCAGGCGAGCGAATGTCGACACGCTGGGGCTGGAGAACACCAGCCTCGTGCTCGATGCCCGCGGCGTGCCGGTCCACGACCCGCTCTCGATGCGGGCGGGCGACAGCCACGTCTTCATCGCGGGCGATGCCACCGCAGACCTGCCGCTGCTGCACGAGGCGGCCGACGAGGGGCGGCTCGCGGGCGAGAACGCGGCGCGGCTGCCCGACGCCTATCGCCGGGCACGGCGCGCCGGCCTCGGCATCGTCTTCACCGACCCGCAGATCGCCATCGCCGGGCGCGGCTGGCAGGCGCTGAAGGACGCGGGCGTCGACTTCGAGACGGGCGCGGTCTCGTTCGACGACCAGGGCCGCGCCCGGGTCTTCGGCGTCAACAAGGGGCTCCTGCGCGTCTATGGCGAGAGGGACACGGGCCGGCTCCTCGGCGCCGAGATGACCGGTCCCGAGGCCGAGCACCTGGCCCACCTGCTTGCCTGGACCATCCAGGGTGGCGCGACGGTGGCCGAGGCGCTGCGGCGTCCCTTCTACCACCCCGTGGTCGAGGAGGGCCTGCGCTCGGCGCTCCGCAACCTCAACCACGCGCTCGGCTTCGGCCCCAACCCGCCGCTGCGCTGCATCGACTGCGGCCCCGGCGGCTGAGGCAACGGCGGGCAGGGCGGCGGGGCGGGGCAGGATCGGGGGTGCCCTGCCCTGCCCCCCCACGTCAGGATATGCCGCTCCGGGTGAACATCCCGTTGCGTCCCCGGAGCCACCACCGTTCGCCGGATGGTAACTGGATGGGCCCAGGATGACGTGGGAGGGAGCGGGAGCCGAGGCAGTACGTCAAGCTTTCCCCGCCCCCGGCGCCGGCGCCCGGCGGACCCCGGGGCCATTGCGGGGCGCGCTCCCGTTCCGCGGTCGGCGCGGCCCGGCCAGGCGATCAGGGGTTGCACGTTTTTTGGCCGGGCGGCACGGTCCCGGACAAAACGCACGCAGAGACCCGCACCCGGTGACGCCGTACGCTGCAGATCCGGGCAGCCGACAGTGGAGATCCCGATGTTCAAACCCGTGCTCGCGGCCTTCGCCGCCGCCACGCTGGCCGGCAGCGCGATGGCCGAGACCCCGATGCCCTTCGCGCTCGACTGGAAGTTCGAGGGTCCCTCGGCCCCCTACTTCGCCGCCATCGACAACGGACATTTCGAGGCCGCGGGCCTCAGCGTCGAGATCTCGGCCGGCCAGGGCTCGCTCGACGCCATCCCCAAGGTCGCCAGCGGCGCCTTCCCCGTGGGCTTCGCCGACATCAACAGCCTGGTGAAGTTCCTCGACCAGAATCCCGGCGCGCCGGTGATCGCCGTCATGATGGTCTATGACAAGCCGCCCTTCGCCGTGGTGGGCCGCAAGTCGCTCGGCGTCGAGGCGCCCGGGGACCTCGAGGGCCGCATCCTCGGCGCGCCCCCGCCCGACGGCGCCTGGGCGCAGTTCCCGGCCTTCGCCTCCGCGAACGGCCTCGACATGTCCAAGATCACCGTCGAGCCGGTCGGCTTTCCCACACGCGAGCCGATGCTGGCCGAGGGTAATGTCGCGGCCGTCACCGGCTTCTCCTTCTCGTCGTTCCTCAATCTCGTGCGCCTCGGCGTGCCGGAGGACGACATCTCGACCATCCTGATGGCCGATCATGGCCTCGCGCTCTATGGCAACGCGATCATCGTCAATACCGACTTCGCCGAGGCCAACGGCGAGGCCGTGACCGGCTTTCTCGGTGCCGTCGCCGCGGGCTGGAAGGACGCGATCGCCGCACCCGCCACCGCGATCGAGAGCCTGGTCGAGCGCAACCCGGCCGCCGATGCGGCGCTGGAGGAGCGGCGCCTGCAGCTTGCCATCGACGCCAACGTCCTGACCGAGGCGGTCGTGGCCGACGGCATGGGCAGCGTCGACGCGGACCGCATGGCCAAGGCACTGGAACAGATCGCCGAGACCTACGAGTTCCAGAACGCTCCCGACGCGAGCCTCTACTTCACGGACGCCTACCTGCCGGCGGCCGCGG
Organism: Pseudomonadota bacterium; assembly: GCA_039820865.1. Lineage (GTDB taxonomy): Bacteria > Pseudomonadota > Alphaproteobacteria > Rhodobacterales > Rhodobacteraceae > Thermohalobaculum. The sequence goes on along the minus strand of JBCBPG010000169.1, from coordinate 1,442 downwards.
CCCGGATGCTGAACTGACCCGCGCGGCCGCCCCGGTGTCCGAACCCCTCATCGCCATCGAGGGCGTCCGCCACGCCTATCGCACCCAGTCGGGCGCGCTGCCGGTGCTGGACGGGCTCGACATCCATGTGCCCGAGGGCGGCTTTGCGGCCGTCGTCGGGCCCTCGGGCTGTGGCAAGTCCACGCTGACGCGCCTGATCGCGGGCCTGATGATCCCCGATGCGGGCGAGGTCCGCGTCCACGGGGCGCGCGTGAGCGGCCCCAAGGCGACCGTCGGCATGGCCTTCCAGAACCCGGTCCTGCTGGAATGGCGCACGATCCTGGCCAACGTCATGCTGCCGCTGGAGATCGTGCGCACGGGCATGTCCCGGCGCGAGGGCGAGGATCGTGCGCGCCGCCTGCTGGCCCTGGTCGGCCTCGACGGCTTCGAGGACAAGCGGCCCTCCGAGCTTTCGGGCGGCATGCGCCAGCGCGCCTCGCTCTGCCGCGCGATCATCCACCGCCCCGAGGTGCTGATCCTCGACGAGCCCTTCGGCGCGCTCGACGCCTTCACGCGCGAGGACCTCTGGCAGACCATGCACCGCCTCAAGGCCGAGGAGCCCTTCACCGGCGTCCTCATCACGCATGACCTCCGCGAGGCGCTGTTCCTCGGCCGGCAGGTCTTCGTCCTCTCCGGCCGCCCGGCGCGGACGCAGCACGTGATGGACGTCCATCTGGGCAGCCAGCGCGATCTCGACGACCTTTACACGCCCGAAAGCGCCGAGGCGCTGAACGTGCTCCGCCACCAGATCCGCGTCGCCCAGGGGCGCGAGCCCGCGGAAGCGACATGACCCTCCGCAAGATCGCCGTGCCCGTCCTCGCGCTGATCCTCTTCGGCCTCGCCTGGGAGTGGCTGGTCTGGGTCAACGGCTGGCCGAACTACAAGATGGCCTCGCCGTCGGACCTCTGGCCCGCCTTCTGGAAGTTCCGCTGGCTGTTCCTCGAATACGGCTGGGACACGCTGTGGCGCACGGTGGCGGGGCTGACGATCTCGGTCGTGGTGGGCGTCGCGCTCGGCATGGTGATGGGCTTTTCGCGCACCCTGCGCGATGCGCTCTACCCGCTGCTGGTGGGCTTCAACGCGGTGCCCAAGGCGACCGTGGTGCCGATCATCGCGCTCCTGTTCGTCGGCCAGCACGACATGAACACGATCCTGATCGCGTTCCTGATCAGCTTCTTTCCCATCGCGGTATCCGTCTCGATCGGCCTCTCGACGCTGGAGCCCGAGTATCGCGACATCCTGCGCTCGCTCGGCGCGTCCAAGATGACGATCTTCTGGAAGATCGCGCTGCCCAAGACACTGCCCGAGTTCTTTGGCGCGCTGAAGGTCTCGGTCACGCTGGCCTTCATCGGCACCAACCTGATGGAGATCGTCGAGCCGCATGGCCGCGGCCTCGGCCACCT
>JBCBPG010000168.1:0-7721 GCA_039820865.1 Pseudomonadota bacterium | reverse complement strand
CACCACGAACAGAACATGTTCAAAATGGGCGGATTGGCGAAGAAGATGCCGCTCACGCACATCACCATGCTGCTCGGCACGTTGGCGATCACGGGGGTCGGCGTTCCGTTCCTCTATATCCTCGACACACCGATCGGGTTCGCCGGGTTCGTCTCCAAGGAGAACGTGATCTGGACCACCTATCTGCGTGGCGGCGAGGCGGGGATCTATGCCTATATGCTGCTGTCGCTCGCGGCGATCTTCACCGCCTTCTATTCCTGGCGGCTGATGTATCTCACCTTCTACGGTGAGACGCGGGCCGACCATCACACCTTTGACCACGCGCATGAAGGCCCCTGGATGATGTGGCTGCCGCTGGTGATTCTGGCGGTCGGTGCGGTGCTGGCGGGGATGGAGTTCTATCCGGACTTCATCGGCCACCACGAGGACGATTGGTGGGGGCCGGCCTTGCTGAACCTGCCGCGGGGCGAGACGACCTCGATCATCGATGCGGCCAAGCACATCCCGCCGCTGGCACAGTTCTTCCCCTTCAGCTGCATGCTGCTTGGGGCGTTCATGGCCTGGATCTTCTACTGGCGCTATCCGCATCTGCCGCGCGAAATGGCCGAGCGGCATGAGTTCCTCTACAAGTTCCTGCTGAACAAGTGGTACTTCGACGAGCTCTACCAGCTCATCTTCGTGCGCCCGGCTATGTGGATCGGCCGCACGCTTTGGAAGCTCGGAGACGGGGCCACCATCGACGGGATCATCAACGGGCTCTCGATGGGTCTGGTGCCGCGGCTGACGCGCTTTGCGGGGCGGGTGCAGTCCGGCTACCTCTTCCACTACGCCTTTGTCATGCTGATCGGCATTTCTGCGCTGATCACCTGGTTTGCCGTCTCGGGAGGGCAATGAGCCATGGCCGATAGCAATCTGCTGACGCTCGTCACCTTCTTCCCGCTGATCGCGGCGCTGGTGCTGGTCGTCTTCCTGCGCGGCGAGGACGAGGCGGCCCAGCTCAACGCCAAGCGCTTGGCCTTGCTTGCAACCTCGGCGACCTTCCTGCTCTCGATCCCGCTGCTGACGGGGTTCGATCCCTCGAACCCGGACTTTCAGTTCGTCGAGCAGGGGGACTGGATCGGCGGGCTCGAATACCGCATGGGCGTCGACGGGCTGTCGCTGCCCTTCGTGCTGCTGACGACCTTCTTCTTCCCGCTGACGATCTATGCCTCCTGGACCGTCACCCACCGGGTCAAGGAGTACATGGCGGCGTTCCTGGTGCTCGAGACGCTGATCCTCGGCGTCTTCACCTCGCTCGACATGATCCTGTTCTACCTGTTCTTCGAGGGCGGGCTGATCCCGATGTTCCTGATCATCGGGATCTGGGGCGGCAAGGAGCGGATCTACGCGGCGTTCAAGTTCTTCCTCTACACGCTGCTCGGCTCGCTGCTGATGCTGATCGCCATGCTCTACATGTATGTCGATGCCGGCACGACCGACATCGTGGAGCTGCTCAATCACGAGTTCAGCTACGAGGATTTCGACCTGCTAGGCTGGCATATCGTGGGCGGCGCGCAGACGCTGATGTGGCTGGCCTTCTTCGCGAGCTTTGCCGTCAAGATGCCGATGTGGCCGGTGCACACCTGGCTGCCGGACGCGCATGTGCAGGCGCCGACGGCGGGCTCGGTCGTGCTGGCGGCGATCCTGCTCAAGATGGGCGGCTACGGGTTCCTGCGCTTCTCGCTGCCGATGTTCCCGGTCGCCTCCGAGATCATGACCGATTTCGTGTTCTTCCTCAGCGTCGTGGCGATCATCTACACCTCGCTGGTCGCGCTGATGCAGGAGGACATCAAGAAGCTGGTCGCCTATTCCTCGGTCGCGCATATGGGCTTCGTGACGCTGGGGATCTTTGCGGCGAACCAGCAGGGCGTCGACGGCGCGATGTTCCAGATGATCAGCCACGGCTTCATCTCGGGCGCGCTCTTCCTGTTGGTCGGCGTGATCTATGACCGGGCGCATACGCGCGAGATCGCGGCCTATGGCGGGCTGGTCGAGCGGATGCCGGTCTATGCGATGGTCATGATGCTGTTCACGATGGGCAATGTCGGCCTGCCGGGCACCTCGGGCTTCGTGGGTGAGTTCCTGACGATGGCCGGCGCCTTCCAGGTCTCGACCTGGGCGGTGTTCGGGGCGGCGACGGGCGTGATCCTGTCGGCGGCCTATGCGCTCTGGCTCTATCGCCGGGTGGTGTTCGGCCAGCTCATCAAGCAGTCGCTCCAGTCGATGACCGACATGGACATGCGCGAGAAGGCGATCATCGCGCCGCTGGTGTTCCTGACCATCCTGTTCGGCGTCTATCCCTCGATCGCGCTCGATGCCTTCGGCCCGACGGTCGCGGCCCTGGTCGACGGGGTGGCGGCGGCGCGCGACACCGCCTTTGCCGCGACCGACGCCGTCACCGTCGCCGCCCAATAGACCCCCGGGAGCCCGCCCCATGAACCTCGACTTCATGACCGTCCTGCCGGAGCTGGTGCTGGCGACCGGGACCATGAGCCTCCTGATGGCGGGCTCCTACGGCGGCGGCGACAGCCAGCGCCACGTGATCACCTATGGCACCACGGTGCTGCTGCTGCTGGTCGCGCTGCTGGTCGCGACGGGATCGGGGGCGGACCGGGTGGTCTTCTCGGGCGCCTTCATCGACGACGCCTATGCGCGGTTTGCCAAGATCCTGATCCTGGTCTCCTCGGCCGTGCTGCTGATGATCGGGACCGACTATCTTGAGCGCCGCGGCATCCTGCGGTTCGAGTACCCGATCCTGATCGCGCTCTCGGTCCTTGGCATGATGCTGATGGTCTCGTCGGGCGGGCTGATCTCGCTCTATGTCGGGCTCGAGCTGCAGTCGCTGGCGCTCTATGTCGTGGCCGCCTTCAACCGCGACAGCGTCCGCTCGACCGAGGCGGGGCTGAAGTACTTCGTGCTCGGCGCGCTGTCCTCGGGCCTGCTGCTCTACGGCGCCTCGCTGGTCTACGGCTATACCGGCACGACCTCGTTCGCGGGCATCGCGCAGGTGGTCGAGGCCGAGGGCGTGTCGCTCGGCCTGACCTTCGGGCTGGTGTTCCTCTGCGCCGCGATGGCCTTCAAGGTCTCGGCCGCGCCCTTCCACATGTGGACGCCCGACGTCTACGAGGGGTCGCCGACGCCGGTGACGGCCTTCTTTGCGACCGCGCCCAAGATCGCGGCCGGCGTGCTGTTCGCGCGGCTGCTGTTCGAGGGCTTTGCCGATGCGGTGCCGGCCTGGTCCCAGGTGCTGGTCTTCGTGTCGGTCTGCTCGATGTTCCTGGGCGCCGTGGCCGCGATCGGACAGACCAACATCAAGCGCCTGCTCGCTTATTCCTCGATCGGGCACATGGGCTTTGCGATGGTCGGCCTTGCCGCGGGGACCGAGCAGGGGGCCGAGGCGCTGATCCTGTACCTCTCGATCTATGCCGTCATGAACCTCGGCACCTTTGCCTTCGTGCTGGCGATGGAACGTGACGGCCAGCCGACGGCGCAGGTCGAGGACTTTGCCGGGCTCGCCCAGCGGGCGCCGGGGGCGGCGCTGGCGATGGCTGTGCTGATGCTGTCGCTGGCCGGCATCCCGCCGATGGTCGGCTTCTTCGCCAAGTTCTTCGTCTTCATGGCGGCGGTCGAGGCAGGGCTGGCGGCGCTGGCGGTCGCGGGGGCGGTCGCTTCGGTGGTGGGTGCCTACTACTACCTCAACATCGTGCGCCTAATGTACTTCGCCGAGCCGGGGCGGCCGCTGACGATCCATGCCGGGCCCACGCAGCAGGCGGTGCTCATGGTCTCGGCCGCGGTGATGGCGGCGGGCTGGCTGCCCTTCTTCGCGGGCTTTGGCGTTGACGTGGCCGCCGCCGATGCCGCCGCCTCGCTGCTGAGGTGACGCCTGCGGCGGTGACCGCCTCCGGCGCCCGTGTCGTCCACTTCGCCGAGACCGACAGCACCAATGCCGAGGCGGCGCGCCTGGCGGCCGGCGGCGCCGAGGCGCCGCTCTGGGTCGTGGCCGGGCGCCAGACGGCGGGGCGCGCGCGGCGGGGACGGACGTGGTCGCCGACCGAGGGGGCGCTCTATGCCAGCCTGCTGACCCGCCCCGGGGCGACGGCCGAGGGCGCGGCGCTCGCCTCCTTCGCCGCCGCGCTGGCCGTGGGCGATCTCGTCGCCACGCTCGCCCCCGGCGCCGGGATCGCGTTCAAGTGGCCGAACGACGTGCTGATGGAGGGGGCCAAGATCGCGGGCATCCTGCTCGAGAGCTCGGGCCGGGGCGCTGCGGTCGACTGGCTGGTGATCGGCATCGGCGTCAACCTCGTCGCCGCCCCTGACGCGGCCGAGATCCGGCCGGGCGGCGCCACGCCCGGCGCCATCGCAGCACTCGGCGGGCGCCGGGCCACGCCGGGCGAGGCGCTCGCCATCCTGGACGCCGCGCTGGACCGCCATCTCGCCCGCCTTGCCCGCGAGGGTTTCGCGCCGATCCGCCGCGACTGGCTGGCGCGGGCTGCGCGTCTCGGCCAGACCATCGGCGCCGGCCTCGCCACCGGGCGGCTGGACGGGGTGTTCGAGGATGTGGACCTAAACGGGGCAGTTGTCCTAAGAACGCCGGACGGCGCGCGCCGGGTGATCGCGGCCGCCGATATCTATTTCCCGCGCTGAAAGGCGGCCATGCTCCTCGCCATCGACGTCGGCAATACCAATACCGTCTTCGCGGTGTTCGACGATGCGGCCGCGGCAGGCGACCGCCCGCTCGGCGAATGGCGCTGCAATACCGAGAGTGTGCGCACGGCCGACCAGTACTTTGTCTGGCTGAGCCAGCTGATGGAGCATGGCGGCATGGCGGCGTCCGACATCACCTCGGTGGTGGTCTCCAACGTCGCGCCCTCGGTGCTGTTCAACATCCGCGTGCTCTGCGACCGCTATTTCGATACGCGCCCGCTGGTGGTGGGGCGGCACGACTGCAGGCTGCCGGTGGCGGTGCGGGTGGACCACCCGGCCGAGGTGGGCGCCGACCGGCTGGTCAACACCGTGGCGGCCTTCGAGCGCTATGGCCCGAACCTGGTGGTCGTCGACTTCGGCACCGCGACGACGTTCGACGTGGTGGGCCATGACGGCGCCTACGAGGGTGGCGTGATCGCGCCGGGCGTGAACCTCAGCCTCGACGCGCTGCACGCCGCCGCCGCCCACCTGCCGCGCATCGACGTGACGCGCCCGCAGCGGGTCTGCGGCACCAACACCGTCGCCTGCCTGCAATCGGGCATCTACTGGGGCTATATCGGCCTCATCGAGGGGATCTGCGCACGCCTCGCGGCCGAGCGCGACACCGAGATGAAGGTCATCGCCACTGGCGGCCTCTCGCCGCTCTTCGCACGCGGGACCGAGACGATCGAGGCGGTTGATCCCGACCTCACCGTCCGCGGTCTCGTGAGGATCTTCCGCTACAACACGGGTACTGCACACGTATGAAAGACAGCACCGGCGGGCCGCTCGTCTACGTCGCTCTTGGCGGCGCAGGCGAGATCGGCATGAACTGCTATCTCTACGGCCATGGCGAGGGCGCCGATCGGCGCTGGATCATGGTCGATCTGGGGATCGGCTTTGGCGACATGGAGACCGCGCCCGGCGTGGAGCTGGTCGTGCCGGACCTCGCCTTCGCGCTGAGCGAGGCCGAGCGGCTGGAGGCGATCTTCGTCACCCATGGCCACGAGGACCATATCGGCGCGATCCCGCATCTTTGGAACCGGCTGCGCGTGCCGATCTATGCGCGGCCCTTCACGGCCGAGCTGGTGCGGCGCAAGATGCAGGAGGCGGGGCTGGACCCCAAGCCCGTGCGCGAGGTGAGCCTTGGCCAGCGGATGCCGGCGGGGCCCTTCGAGGTGGAGTTCGTCAACGTCACGCACTCGATCCCCGAGGCGTCGATGCTGGCGATCCGCACGCCCTCGGGCCTGGTGGTGCATTCGGGCGACTTCAAGATGGATCCCGACCCGCAGATCGGCCAGCCCTTTGACATCGCGCCCTTCGAGGCGCTGGGGGCCGAGGGCGTGCAGGCCTTTGCCTGCGACAGCACCAATGTGTTCCTGCCGGGCGAGGCAGGGTCGGAGAGCGAGGTCGTGGACAACCTCGTGCGCGTGATCCGCGACCAGCCGCGGGCCGTGGCCGCCACGTCGTTCGCGTCCAACGTCGCCCGGCTGCACACGCTGGCGACCGCGGCCAAGGAGGCCGGGCGCGAGGTGGTCGTGGCGGGGCGCGCGATGCGGCGGATGATCGAGGTGGCGGTGCAGACCGGCCAGCTCACCGACTTTCCCGCGACGCTGCCCGACGACCGCGCCCGCGACGTGCCGGACGAGCACCTGTTCTACCTGGTCACCGGCAGCCAGGGCGAGGGGCGGGCGGCGCTGGCGCGCATCGCCTCGGGCAGCCACCCGACCGTCAGCCTTGGCGAGGGGGACACGGTGCTGTTCTCGTCGAAGACCATTCCGGGCAACGAGGCGGGAATCTATCGTCTTTACAACCGCTTGTCCGAGCAGGGCATCCGGGTGATCGACGGCGACATGGAACGGATCCACGTCTCGGGCCATGCGCGGCGGGGCGATCTGGAGCGGCTCTACCGCGCGCTCAAGCCCCGGGTCGCGGTGCCGCTGCATGGCGAGCACCGCCACCTGGTCGAGCATGCGGCGAGCGCGCTGGACTGGGGTGCGCAGACCGGGCTGGTCGCGCCGAACGGGACGATGCTGCGTCTCGACGGCAACGCGCCGGGGCAGGTCGACGATGTCGAGACCGGCCGGATCTACCTCGACGGCACGGTGCATGTGGGTGCCTTCGACGGCGTGATCCGCGACCGGCTGCGGCTGGCGCGGCTGGGCCTTCTGGTCGTCTCGGTCGTGGTGGACGAGGGCGGCGAGCTGATCGCCGACAGCGAGGTTCAGGCGATCGGCCTGCCCTCGGAAGGCGAGGGCTGGACCCGCCCGCTGGACGAGGCGATCGGCGAGGCCGTGGACCGCGCACTGGACGAGGCGCCGCGCAAGCAGCGCCGCACGGACAACGGTCTCGAGGAGGTCTGCGTCCGCGCCGCCCGCCGGGTCGCCGGCAAGATGACCGGCAAGAAGCCCGTGGTCGTCGTCATGATCCACCGGCTGGAGGACGACTAGAGCGTCTTCCAACCTGACGTGAGCACGGGTGCCCGGCCCACCCGCGTCAGTATAGGCCCAGGCGCATGAACATCCCGTTGCGTCCGGGCCTCCAGCAGCGTTCGCCGAAAGGTAACGGGATCGCGGCAATGATGACGTGGGTGGGGGCGAGACTGGGCGGGGGATTGACGGGGGCGAGAGTGGGTGTCTCGGTTCGGCTGGAGGCCGCTCCAGGCGGTGCCGGAAAGCGCCCGGCTTCTCCGCCGCCGGAATGTCCGGCTTTCAGGCCCCGAAACCGGGGCCGGGAGCCGGAATTTTTTTCGCTGTAGTGCGAGGGCGTTGCATGCCGTTTCCGGCATGACGTCGATCAATCGGGAAAGCGTGAAAAGCGCGTTCGGCCCGACTCCGGGCCCTTTCGGGGCCCGGTTCCGGTGACGCGACCGGGGCCGCGGATCAGCGGATCATGCGGCCTCGTCGGTCTCCACCGGATCGGCCGCGCTATCGTCGCCGGTCTCGGCCGTGGCATCCTTGCGGGTGGTGCGCTTCTTCAGCATGTGCTCGGGCACCGGT
>JBCBPG010000167.1:0-7745 GCA_039820865.1 Pseudomonadota bacterium | reverse complement strand
CTGCCCGCCCGTGGCACGGTCGGCGCCAGCGGCGATCTCACGCCGCTCGCCCATCTCGCGCTCGTCCTGATGGGTAAGGGCACCGTGATCGACCGCGAGGGCTGCGCCATGCCGGCCGGACCGGCCCTTGCGACGCTCCGCCTGGAACCCCTTCGTCCCACAGCGCGCGACGGGCTCGCGCTGGTGAATGGCACCGCCGCGATGACCGGTGTGGCGATCGTCAACCAGCACAGGGTCGAGCGCCTGATCGACTGGGTCGAGGCCCTGTCGGTCGCGATGGCCGAGGTCATGGGTGGCCGGCTCGAAGCCTGGGACGGTGCCCTCGGCGCCGCGCGCCCCCATCCCGGACAGGAGGCCGCGCATGCGGCGCTCGGACGCCGTGCGGCGGGTTCGCGGCGCATGGTGGGGGGGCGATTGTCCGACGGGCCCGCGGTGGCGAAGTCCTCCCATCCGGGCATTCCGGCGCCGCCACAGGACGCCTACACGCTGCGCTGCGTGCCCCAGATCACCGGGGCGGTGCGCGATGTGGCGGCTTTCCATCGCGTCACTGTCGAGCGTGAGATGGCTGCGGCCACGGACAACCCGATCCTGCCGCCCGAGCTTCCGTCGACGGCGATCCATGGCGGAAACTTCATGGGGCTCCATGTCGGCCTCGCGTCCGACGCGCTCGCCGCCGCGGTGCTCTCGCTTGCCGGGCTGGTCGAGCGACAGGTCGCCCGGTTGACCGACGAGCGTCTGAACGGCGGGCTGCCGCCCTTTCTGTGCCGCGGCAGCATCGGGATCGACAGCGGCCTTATGGGCGCGCAGGTCACGGCCACGGCGCTGCTGGCCGAGATGCGCACCCGGGCCGTTCCGGCCACGGCGCAGTCGATCTCGACGAACGGTGCCAACCAGGACGTCGTCAGCATGGGCACGATCGCGGCCCGCTCGGTGGCGACGCATCTGGAGGACCTCGGCACCATCGCCGCGATCATGGCGCTGGCGGTGGCGCAGGGCGTCGATATCCGCCACGCGGCGGGCGAGGAGGGGTTCTCGCGGGCAACGCTGGCACTGGTCGAGGGCGTGCGATCGCGCTCGCCGCCGCTGGTTGCCGACCGACCGCTGTCGGACGAGATCGCGACGCTCGCGCACTGGATCGAGGCCTCGGCTCCCCCTGGTGAGCCTGGCCAGCCTCCCCGATGAGCACCATGCCGGATCCGGGACACCAGCACCTGAGGAGGAGATGGCGAGGCGCGAGGGGCGGTTGCCGTGCGCCCGGGGGCGTCCGTTTCACGCCCGCGCCCATGGGTCGTCGTCGCGACGTGGTGATCCGATGCGCCGGTGCTGCCGGTGCGGATCCTCGGGTCTCGCCGCGGATGGATGGCGCGCTCGGCACGCAGCCGACCGATCGACGCACGGGCGGCGCCTCGCAACGGGCCGGCTGAACGATGGCGCCACGGCCGGGGCTGCACTAACTGAGGGAGGGCGGGAAGCGGATCCCGACAAGGAATGGCGGCCGATCATGACGCAGGACGAGGCGAGGGACCCGGAGCCGGACCACGCGCTGCCGGTGCCCCTCGAAGCGCCCGGCGCTGGCGGGGAGAGGGCGGCGGGCGACGCGGCGACTGACGACGGGCCGGCAGGGCGCCGGCGCGGCGCGGCGGCGGCGGCAGCAGCCGCGGCGGCGTGGATCGCCCGCAACCGGGATCTTGTCGAGCAGGGCCGGGAGACCGTGCAGATCCTCATCCCCTTCGCGCCGCCGCAGGCGCGCGTGCCGCTGATCGTCGCCTCGCTGGCGGCCGAGGGGCTGCTGACGCTGGACGATCACCGCCGCGGCGCGGTGCCGGCCGGTCGGGCGCGGCTCAGGGGCGCCGGGCTCCTGCTCGACGGCATCGGCATCGTGGCGGCGACCGCCTCGGCGCCACCGGCCCTCGCGCGCCAGGCGCGCCGGATCGCGGCGCTGCGCACGGTCGTGTCACGGCTGGAGGCGCGGGCCGGCAGCTGAACGCGGCTCAGCCCAGCAGCGCGCCGGCGGCCGCGTGGCCGCTCACCCAGGCATCCTCCACCCCGCGACCGAGACACCAGTCGCCTGCGAGTTGCAGGCCCAGCATGGCATCCCCCGGGCTTGCCTCGCCCAGCGGCCGGTCGGCATAGGCATAGCGCCAGCGGTGACCGGCCATGTGCCCGATCGCGGCCCCTCCGACCGCGGCCGAGAACGCGGCCGCGAGCGTCATGGCGATCTCGGGCTTGGCCTCATCGACATGCGTCCGCGAGAAGGCCGCCGAGGCGTGCACCACCCAGCGCTGGGTCGGTGCGGGATCGCGACCGGGCTTGGCCGAATGCAGGATCGCCCTGGCGATCATCGGCGTGGCCATCGCGCGCGACCAGGCATCGGGGGCGAGGGCGGGCGACACGCCCAGCATCGCGGTCAGGACCGGCACCATCTCGACCGCGGCCGCCCGGGCGGCGAGATCGGGGGCGACGGGACCCAGCAGTGCGGCCGCCTGGGGTGCGGGGATCGCGACGACCAGCCGGTCGACCCGGCGGCCCGCCACCAGCCACCCGTCGCCATCGCGGGCGAGGGCCTCGACGGTCGTGTCCGCCACGATCTCGGTGCCGGGCGCGAGGCCACCCGCCAGCGTCCGCGCAAAGCCGCTGGCGCCCGGCAGGCCGGTCATCGGCGTGCCCTCCGGCGTGGTCAGCATCAGGCGCCCGGCGCCCGGCCAGGCCACCGCACCGCCCGCGCGGCGCACCGCCTCCACCACCGCGGCGAAGTCGGGACGGGTCACCGTGAAGCCGGGGGCGCCGTGATCGAAGTCGCCGGCCTCGCCGCGCCGCGTCGCGAGCCGGCCGCCGAGGCCCTTGCTCTTGTCCCAGACCACCACGCGCCGGCCGGCATGGCCCAGCCGCGCCGCAGCCGCCAGCCCCGCCACGCCGGCGCCTATCACGCCTGTCGTCGTCGCCTCGCCCATCGCCGATCCCCCGCCGCGCCGCGCCCGCCGCCGGGTCTAGCGGTCGGGGCGGGCGCGCGGCAATCGCGATCGCCGTCCCGGGACGTGGCGTCGCCGCGGCCGGCTCAGCCGGCGATGCGCATCACGGGGCGGAACTCGGTCTGGTCGTTGGCCACCTCGTTGCAGCCCTGGACGTTGGCCTTGGCCGAGAAGTCGATCTCGTCATAGCTCTGCATCGAGACGCCCGCGGTCAGGTCGGCCTTCGAGGTCATCTTGATCTCGCCCGTCACCACCATCTCGACATGCGAGAAGTTGGTGTCGGCGGTGAACTTGACCGAGCCGGTCGAGAGCAGCGTCACCTCGCCGAAACCGCCGCAGCCGGCCGCCGTGGCCGCGTTGATCGACTTGCCCTTGAAGTCCATGACCCAGCCGCGCTTGGTGCTGCTCGCGCCGGTGTCGGGATCGACGCGGTCCTCGTAGCTGACGGCATCGACCGCGATCACGGTGTCGCCGAGGTAGAGGCTGTCGTTGCCCTTGGTCGTCAGCGCGCAGGTCGAGACGATCACGACACCGGCCAGATCGACCTCGCCGTCGAGCGTGTAGCTGCCGCCGTCCGGGCAGTCGAGGTGGAAGTAGCCGTAGCCGTCGGCGATGTCCGTCTGGATGCTGTAGTCCTTGCCCGGATCGGTGACCTTCTTGAAGCCCCGCTGCAGCACGACCGGGGCGCCGGCCACGTCGGCGGCGTCGCTGCTGTCGCTCTTCTTGCTCTTCTTACCGTTGTTGCTCTTCTTGCCGCTGGCCACCGCGACGTCCGCATCCCCGGCCACACCGTCGCTCTCGGCGATGATGCGCTCCTTGTCGTCGATGAGGTCGAGCAGGGCGGCGATGCGGGCCCGCACCCGGGCCTCGCTGGCGGCTTCGGGGTTGTAGTCGATCTCGGCGATGTGGTCGCCGGCCTCCATCGCCGCGCGGGCGGGGGACGAGGTGTTGAAGTTGCCGCCCTGGCCGATCTCGGCGGAGTCGGGCGCGCTGAACACGGTGCCGTCGCCGATCGGGTCCAGTGCCTTCTTGCTGAAGCCCGAGATCTTGAGCTCGCTCTGGCTGTGCAGGCAGAGGTTGCCGCCGAACTGGTTCTGCGCGGTGAACTTGAGCCGGCCGCGCGCGAAGATCCCGTCGTTGACGCAGGGCGGGTAGTCCAGCATCGCCACCGTCTCCACGCCGACGTCGAGATCGAAGATCCCGATCACCGTCAGCATCGTCGTCGGCACCGCGTTGCCCTGGGCCGCCTCGCGCGATGCCACCACGCGGACCGCGCCGGGCGTGCCGCTGGCGTCGATGGCCGCGCCCGTCCAGGCGCCGATCTCGACATCGACCAGGTCGACCACGTCGCCATAGATCTCGCGCGGCAGGTTGGCGCGCGCCACGTCCTGCGCCGCCTGGCGCGCCGCCACCGTCGACCCGCCGTTCGCCATGACGACCAGGGCGGCGTGGGCCGCGGAATCCGACGTCGCCTGCAGCATCGCGCGGGTGCGGTACATGTTCGACACGTCGATCGCGAGGCCCGAGAAGGCCAGGAACGCGAGCGACCAGACCGTGAGCCAGAGGGTCATCGCCCCCCGCTCGTCGCGGCCGAAGCGGCCCGTCCAGCGCAGTGTCGGCATCCGGTGGCAGGCCATGCGGTCATTCCTCTTGCTGGACATTCAGAAACCCGGCTCCTGGCGCATGGTCACACGGGTATCGAGCCCCTCGACCAGCGTGCTGAGAAAGCCGAAGAGGCTCATCACCGAGGTGTCGCCCTCGATCACCACGGTCACGTCGCGCCCCGAGACCAGCAGCGACGCGGTGTGGCCGGCCGGGACGTTCTCCTGCACCCAGGCGTTCAGCGCGGCCTCGGTGGCGCCCAGCGTGCCGACCGACATCGCCCGCGCCGCGTCGCGTGCCGCGTCCCAGAGCTGCGCATAGGTGAACAGGAAGATCGCGAGATCGATCATGAAGAACGCGAGCATGAAGAAGAACGGCAGCCAGATCGCGACCTCGATCGCGGCGGCGCCGGACGTCTCGCGGAGGAAGCGGTGCAGCAGGGGGGTCTGCGCAGGAGAGGTCATCGTCAGTCTTCCATGTCCATGGCGTAGGAGACGGAGATCGTCCCCAGGTCGGCGGCGAAATTGCCCGTCAGGCTGATCGCGCCGGCAGCGACGCTGATGACGACGCCGCAGCGCTCGTTGGTGCCGTCGTGGATGTACGTGGCGGTGTAGCCGTCGGTGAGCTGCTGGGTGGCGAAGGCCTCGACGCTGGCGGCGACGGGCGAGCCGGCGCTGTCGTCGAAGTTGCCGGCCACCGTCTGGCGCACCGTGTTGCGCGCGACCGTCCACATCTCGGCATGACGCCAGTACATCAGCGACACGTCCGCCGTGAACAGCATCAGTTCGACCAGGAGCGGGATCCACCCCAGCACCTGCAGCGTCGCACTGCCACTATCGTCTTCGACGAACCCGCGCATGTCGCTTCCACCAACCGTTGATCCGCCCGTGAGCTGTCATACGGGCATCACATCGCGAAAGTTTGAAGTAACCATGTTCTGTCCGCGACGAGGCATGGCCGGATCTGGGCGTCCGTGCGGAACCTGGGCGGCGTCGGACCAGTCCGGGACAGCCTTTCAACCAGATCGTTAGCGGCCGGGGCGGAAATCCCGCCATGGCATCGAAATGCGGTTCCGCAGCCTCCGCCCGGCTTGTGGCCCAGGCCCGGCAGCCGGCCGCACCCGACTCCCTGTCGGCGTTCGGGGCCGGGCGTGCCGGCCGGCGGCGAATGGGGGATCGACCCCATGCCCCCGGCGCCCTGCCACCGGCACCTTGGGCTCCAACGAAACGCCCAACCGATGGAGCCCGACGATGACCCCGATCAAGACCTTCGCCGCCGCCGCCTGCCTCGCCCTCGCCGGCCTCGCCCCGCTCGCCGACGCCCAGGCCGATGCCTTCACCGCGCTGCAGGCGCATGCGGCCGAAAGCGCGCAGAAGGCCGACAACTTCCGCAGGGCCCTGCCGCAGGGCGAGCGCCTCGAGGACCTGCGCCACCGCGGCGACGCCGCCCGTCACGGCCGCCGCGCCCAGTACAACAAGTTCGCCCTGCAGAACGCCGGGCGCTCCGGCATGCAGGCAGCACAGCAGGCCGGCGAGATGGCCCGGATCAAGCGCGGCGCCGGCGTCCAGCGCGCGGTCGCCGCCGGCGATACCGCCCGCGACGTCCGCCAGGCCGCGAAGACGGCCAATGCAGCCAAGGCCGCGAAGACGGCCAAGGCAGCCAAGGCAGTCCGCACCACGGGCGCCGTGGTCAAGGGCGCCAAGGTCGGCCTCTCGGCCACCGGGGTCGGCGCGCTGGTCGTCGTCGCCGAGGAGGGCCTGCGCGCCACCACCGGCGTCGACGTGGTGACCCCGGTCGTGCAGACCGCCGGCGACCTAACCGTCGGCATGGTCCGCGCCGCCAAGGAGCGCCGCCTCGGCCGGCATATCGGCCAGACCGCGGTGAACATCCCCAAGCGGCTGATCGTCGACAACGTCAAGAAGGTGCACAAGACCTTCACGACCAAGGGTCAGGTCAAGAAGAACGTCAAGAAGTGGGGCTGCGGCGTCGGCAACATCTTCAAGAAGAAGGCGAAGAAGAAGAGCTGCTGAACGGGGCGGTCACGGGCGCCGGCACGATGTCCCGGCCCCGACCGCAGCATGGGGCGCCCCGCATCACCGGCGGGGCGCCGTTGTGCTGCGGCCTAGCCACCGCCCTCGCGATGGGCGTCATCGGCGGCGCGGAGTTCGGCCGGGCTCACCCGGCCATCGTCATTGGCATCGGCGATCGAGAAGGCGAAGCCGTAGGCGCCGAAGAAGCGGATCAGCCGCGCCGTGTCCTGCCCGGTCTCGGCCATCGCGCGCACGAAGACCTCGAACTCGTCGCGCTTCAGCACCCTGTCGCGATCCCGGTCCGCCGTGCGGAAGGCAGTCACTTCGGCCCGCGTCACCGGGCCCACGCCGTCTTCCGCCCGGGCCGCGAGCGTCCCCGCCGCCAGCATCGCCGCCAGGCAGAATGTCCGGGTGATCGTGGTCCTTGCGATCATGTCGTCCCCCTTCACGCCCCCGCGCCCGCCCCCGCGCCCGCGCCCGATCCTGCGCCCGGGCCCGTCCCCTTGCCGGGGCGGGGCAGCACCAGGCGGAAACAGCTGCCCCGGCCCGGTGTCGAGGTCACGAGGAGATCGAGCCCATGCTCCGCTGCCAGACCGTAACAGATCGAGAGGCCGAGGCCCTCGCCGGTCGAGGTCGCTCCCTTCTGCCAGGCCTCGCTCAGGCGGGCGAGCGCGTCGGGCGCGAGGCCGGGCCCGGTATCGGCGACCAGGATCTCGGCCGCGTCGGGGCGGCGCCTGACGCCGACCAGCACCCGCCCGGTCTCGGTGTACTTGACCGCGTTGGAGACGATGTTGCCGACGATGCGCAGCAGCACCATGGCGGGCACCACGGTCCCGACGCTGCTGGGCACCACGCGCAGCGCCAGGCCCCGCGCCTGCGCCTCCTGTCCGAACATCTGCTCGGCCGTGCCCAGGACCAGCGACAGGGGGTAGGCCTCGGCCGTCCCCGGCCCGGCACCCGCCGGCCCGGCGGCTCCCTCCGACGCCCCCTCCGACCCAACCTCAGACCTCTCTGCGGCGTCCGCATCCGGCCGGCTCTCGGCCAGGTAGGCGCCCGACAGGTCCTCGATATAGTCGAAGGCCCGCTCCAGCCGGGCGCGCAGGCCGGGCTCCTGGTCCTGCGCGATCGCGTCCAGCGTCATGCG
>JBCBPG010000166.1:0-7753 GCA_039820865.1 Pseudomonadota bacterium | reverse complement strand
TGCTCGTCGGTCTCGACGGTCACGCGCCCGCGGCGGGTGGCGATCTCGACGGGCACGATCTCGGCCACCGCGCTGCCATCGGCCTGGGCCGCGCGCGCGGCGTCGAGCGAGCCCAGCGCATAGGCATCCTGCGCCTCGCGGGTGAACTGGTAATGCTCGGCGCAGTCCTCGGCGAAGGTGCCCATCAGGCGACCGCGATCATAGGCGTCCTCCAGCCCGTCGAGGAACATGTGGTCGACGACCTCGGCGTGGCCGAGCCGCGCGCCGCCGCGCATCTTGGGCAGCAGGTACGGCGCGTTGGACATGCTCTCCATGCCGCCCGCGACGATCGCCGCGCCCGTACCGCCGGCACCGGCGGCCAGCGCGTCATGGGCCAGCATCACCGTCTTCATGCCCGAGCCGCACATCTTGTTGACGGTCGTGCAGGGCACCGCCTGGGGCAGGCCCGCGCCCAGCGCCGCCTGGCGCGCGGGCGCCTGGCCCTGGCCCGCGGGCAGGACGCAGCCCATCAGCACCTCGCCCACCCGGTCGGGCGCCAGCCCGCTGTCGGCCAGCGCCGCGCGGATGGCGGCGGCGCCGAGATCGGGGGCGGGTGCTGCGGCAAGCTCGCCCTGGAAGCCGGCCATGGGCGTGCGACGGGCCGCGGTGATCGCGATGGTCATGGCTCTCTCCCTCAACGCGCGGCGCTCACGATGCGCCCAAGGCGCCGGCGACGCCGGCTGTCGCGCCGGAGGCGTCACCGCCCCGGCCCGCCAGCACTCTCAGCCGGTCGATCACGCGCCCCATTGCCACATCGCCGGTCCGGTACGCCATCACCGAGGCGTCGAGGGCCGCCAGCCGCTCGGCGAGCGTCGCGGCGCTCGCCGGCGCCAGCGCCTCGAAGGGCGTGACCGAGGTCCGGATCCCGAAGGCCACCGCCCCCGAGACGGGCAGGCGACGCAGCGTCTGTCGCTCGGTCCGCAGGAAGTAGGTGTCGCGCCCGTCCCAGGCACGGCCCACCGGCTGATGCAGTGCGGCATCGGCATGGATCAGCCAGTTGGCGCGCTCGACCGGGCGCGCCGGCGCGAGTGCATCGAAGACCCGCGCGACCCGCCGGGCAAGGTCGGCGTCGTAGTCGGGCACGGGGTCGTGGATGGCTGTCATCGGCCGGCCCAGCTTTTCGGCCAGCGACCAGCGCGAGGGAAAGCAGAGGGCGGCGGCGACCAGCCGATACTCCGCCTCGCCGTCGCGACGGGTCAGCAGGCAGAAATCCTCGGCCACCAGACGCGCCACCGTGGCCATGGGATCGGCCCGGTGGACGGGCACGAGGGCACCGTCCGCCCGCCGCAGCGCCTCCGGCCTCTCGACCCTCGGGAAAGCCCCACCGCGGTCGCCCTCGGCCGAGAGCAGCGATAGCAGCTCGCCCGCCGGTGCACGGCCCTCGTCTAGCATGGCGATCACGGCGTCGCGGCGCCCGGCCACCAGCCGGTCGCGGAGCGCGAGCTGCGCGGCATGGTCGGCAAGCACCTGCGTCCAGCCGCCGGTCATCGGCCGCAGCCCCGGCAGGCGGGTCGGCCCCGCGAGATAGGGCTCGAGCGGCGGCGGCGCGATGGTCACGCTGGCCCGGTCCAGCGCCTCCAGCGGTGCCTCGGCCGGGACCCAGCCCCGCATCACCGCCGCGCCCCGCGGCTGTAGTGGAGCAGCCCGAAGCCCTCGAGCGCGCGCGCGGCCGGCGCCCAGTCGGCGGCGAAGGCCAGCCAGTCGCGCCCACACACCGCGGCGATCTCGCCCAGCGTCCGCCGCCCGTCGATGGCCGCGATCGCCTTGGCCGCGCCCCGGGGCAGGCCCACGCGGAAGGCGAGGCCGTCGAGGCGGAGCGTCACCCTGCCCTCCCGCGCCACCGCCTGCGCCAGCGCCGCCGGCCCGGCGCCGGAGAGATGCGGCACCATCGCCGGGCCGGCCGTGGCCGGACGGCGCGCCTCGCCCGCGGGGGCGGCATAGACGACATGGGTCTTCATGTTGCCCGCCAGCGCCTCGGCCAGGCCCATGCGCTCGACCGGGGCGAGGCGCGCCAGCCGCTCGGCAAGCGCGCCCCGGCCGGCGTCGGGACGCGGCAGGTAGCGCACCGGGTCATAGCGCGCGGGCTCGACCGGCGAGACCATGGCCAGCCCGGCCCGCCCCAGCGCCGCGTCCAGCGCGTCGATCGTGTAGGGCCGGTCGCGCGCATGCAGCAGCAGGTCGTAGAGCCCGGCATCTCCACCCGTGACATGGTCGCCCACCAGCGGGTTGCGCTTCAGCAGGTTGGTGGGCGGCAGCGCCTCGATCACCGGGCGCGCCAGCGCGGGCCGGGCGCCGGGCGGATCGCCGTCGAAGAGCCGCGCGAAGGCCGCCTGCAGCGGATACACCCCGCTGCGCCCATGCGGCGCATAGACCATGAGCCCGATCCCGCCCCCCGGTGCCAGCGCCGCCGCCAGCGCGGCGAACCCGGCATCCGGATCGGGCAGGTGATGCAGCACCCCACAGCAGTCGATGTAGTCGAACCCCTGCCCGCCCGCCGGCGTCTCGCGCGCCAGCCGCGGCGCCTCGGCGAGATCGGCGGTGACGAAGCGCACACCCGCCAGGCCACGGGCCGCGATCCGCGCCTCGGCCACGCCCCGCGCGGCGGCGGAGAGGTCGAGATAGGTGATCTCGGCCGGGCAGCCGATATCGGCCAGCTTCTGCGCCAGCATCACCAGCCCGTCGCCCGTGCCCCCGCCCGCCACCAGCGCCCGGAACGGCCGCGACCAGTCGCGGCGGCCGCCGAACAGCATGTGGTCGATCTCGACCGGGTGCGAGGGCGAGCCCTCGACCAGCCGCGTCGCCTCCTCGGCCGGGTCGCGGGCGGGATAGGGAAAGGTCTCGTACTGCGCGGCCACCAGGTCGTCCGGCGGATCCGTCCGCCCCTGCTGGTCCGGGGGATCGGCTGCGGGCGCGGCATCGCCGGGGCGTGGCGCGCTGGGCGTGGCGGTGCTCATGGCGCTGTCCTCCCTGCCCTCCCTTCCGGCCCTTCAGCCGGCACCGGTCCCCACTTCCGCCGGGGGCATGGCTGGCGTCAACCGTCAGGGACCGTATGGTGCGCCCGCGGCCCGACCGCCCCCCGGTGGCGAGGCCGCGCCGCCGGCCGACAGGTCGCGCTCGGGCCGGCGGGACGCCGGCGTGGAGGCGGGCAGCGGGCGGGCGATGCGTCCGGGGCGCGCTTCAGCGCGGTCCGGATGCGGGGGCGCCCGGTGCCCGCCTCCACGCCGGCAGAACGCGCCCCGGGGGGCCGGTTGCAGGAGGGACGCGATGGGCGGTGACGACAGCGGCACGGCCGGAGAGAGCGGCGCCGAGAAGGGCGCGGCGGCCTGGGACGCCCGCTACGACGCGCTCGACAGCCCCTTCGGCGACGATCCCACGGCGGGACTGGTCATGGCACTCGCTCACCCGCTCGTCGCGCCGACGCTGGCGCCCGGCGACACCGCGCTGGCGCTTGCCGATGGCGACGGGCGCAACGGCAGCTGGCTCGCCACGCGCGGCCTCGCGGTCACGGCCGTCGACCTCTCGCCCCGGGCGCGGGCCCTGGCCGAGGCGCGCGACCGGGCGCGCGGCGTCTCGGTCCGGCGGCTGACGGCGGATCTCGCGGCCTGGCGGGCCGGCACCGCGGCGCGGCTGGTGACGCTGCAGTTCCTGCAGGGCCCGCCGCCGCTCCGCCACGCGGCGCTGGCGGCGGCCGTCGCGGCGGTGGCGCCGGGCGGCTGGCTCTATCTCGAGGGCTTCGCGACACGGGAGACAGGCGCGCCCGCCCCGCCCGACGGTCCCGGCCCGACGCAGGCACACCACCGCTGGGACCCCGGCGCGCTGGTCGAGATCCTGGCGCCGCTCGGCATCGTCGAGGCGCTGACCGGCCCCGTCGCGCTTGCCGACGGACCCCGCCATCTCGGCCCCGGCCACGTCCTCCGACTGCTCGCCCGGCGTCGCTGACATCTCGCCTCCCCTGGCACGGCACGCCGGGCTGGCCGCGGCGGCGAGACTGGGCCATGCATGAGGGATGAGTGCGTGAAGGAGGCGGCGATGGGGACGCAGATCGGGCTCTTCGCGCCGCTGGCAGGCGGGCTCGCCGCCGCAGTGGCCGTGACACTGATGTTCCGTGCGGCACGGGGCGCCGCGTCATGGACGCCCAGCCGCCGCGGCCGCGCACTCCTGCGCTTCGCCTGGCCGCTGCGCGTCATCGCCTGGACCCTCGTGCCGCTCACCGCGCTCGGCCTCTATGCCGCCGCCCATGCCGCGCCCGACCGGCGCCTGGTGGTCGGGGGCGTGACGGTGCTGCTGGCGACGGCCGCGACCTGGCTGTTCCGCGAGGCGGTGCTCCGCCAGGTGGCCTGGGACGAGCGCTCGCTCGATGTGCGCACGGGGCTGATGCCGGCGCGCCGGGTGGGCTGGGACCGCCTGGCCGAGAGCGGGATGGCCTGGGGCACCCCCTTCATCGAGGTCGAGGGCGTCGGGCGGATCTGGCTCTCAGAGATGCACGAAGGCGCGGACGCCTTCCTCGAGGCGGCCCTCGCCGCCCGCCCCGACCTGTTCCCGGGCGAGACATCCGAGACCTGAGCGGCGCCAGGCCGGGCGTCGCGGTCCGAGCGCGTGTCAGCCGGCGACGACGGGCAGGCGGACCTCGACCTCGCGCCCCTCGCGGCGCAGCGTCACGGTGACGCTGGCACCCGGGGCGATACCGGACAGCGCGACCTCCAGCGCGTCGAGATCGTCGGTCCGCCGGCCCTCGACCGCCACGATGACGTCGCCGGGGACCAGCCGGCCGTCGGGCTCGAGGCGGGCGGGGCGCAGGCCGGCGCGCGCCGCTGCCGAGCCGCGCGGGACACGCAGCACCAGCACGCCCTCGATCCCCGCCCGCCGGGCCAGCGCCTGCGCCCGCCGGTCGACCCCGATGCCGAGCGAGGGGGGCGCGTAGCGGCCGCGCGCGATCAGCTGCGGCACCACGCGGTTCACGGTGTCGACCGGCACCGCGAAGCCGATCCCCGCGTTCGAGCCCGAGGGGCTGAAGATCGCCGTGTTGACGCCGATGAGCCGCCCCGCGCTGTCGAGCAGCGGGCCGCCCGAATTGCCCGGGTTGATCGCCGCGTCGGTCTGGATCACGCCCCGGATCACCGGCCCCCGCCCGGTACGCAGGTCGCGGTCAAGCGCCGAGACAATGCCCGTCGTCAGTGTCCAGTCGAGCCCGAACGGGTTGCCGATCGCCAGCACCGCCTGGCCCACCTGCAGGTCGGCGCTGGTGCCGATCGGCAGCGGCGGTGGCCGTCCCTCGTCCACCTCGATGCGCAGCACGGCAAGATCGTTGGCCGGATCGCTGCCGACCAGCCGCGCGCGGAAGCTCCGCCCGTCGACCAGCCGCACCGTCGCGCGATCGGCGCCCGCGACGACATGGTGGTTGGTCACGACATGGCCGGCCGCGTCCCAGACGAAGCCCGAGCCGGTGCCACGCGGGCGCTCGAACACCTCGCGGGTGAAGAGGTTCACGCTGCGATCGGCGGTGGAGATGAAGACGACGCTGTCGCGCGCCTGCTCGAAGAGCGCGATCACCGTCTGCTCGGCCGGCGCCAGCGCGCCCCGCGCGGCAACGGCGCGCGGCTCGCCGCCGACCAGGTGCGCGCGAAAGACCGGGACCGCCTGCCAGAGCGCGAAGGCCCCCAGCACGATGCCGAGCAGCACCAGCGTGCGAAGGGCGATGCGGTTCTCGGACATGGGCGGCCTCGGCTCGCTGCGTGTGCCTTCACCTCGCGATCCGGGCCGCAACCTTCAAGACCGATGGCACCCGCGGCTCGCACCCGCCGAAACTCCCGCCGGCGGCGCACTGTCAGGGCCCACGCCACCGGCGCGTCGATCCGGTGCGCCAGGGGCGCAAGGATCCGGTCCGCCGCAGGCACATCGAACCGATGTGCCGGAGGCCCCCTGATCCGATCCGCCCGCGCCGGCCCCTAGGAAGCGCGCGAGAACACCGTCCCCTCGGCGCGGTGGGCGTCATAGACCCGCGCGATCAGCCGCGCCAGCTGCGGCCCGTGGCGCGCGATCACCAGCCGACGGTCGCGCCGGCGATAGAACGGCGCGAACTGCGCCAGCGCGATCGCGTGATCGGTCTCCAGCGCCGAGGCGGCGACCGGCCCGAAGGCCCGCTCCAGCGCCGCGAGATCGATGGCGAAATCGCACATCAGCATCTCGATCGCCCGCGCCCGCAGCCAGTCCTCGGCTTCGAAGCGGTGACCGCGCACGCCCGCCAGCTGCCCCGCCTCGACGCGCTCGACATAGGTTCGCGTCGCCGGCGCGTTCTGGACATAGCCGTTCGGAAACCGCGAGATCGACGAGGCGCCGAGGCCGACCAGGCTTGCGCAGCGGTCATCGGTATAGCCCTGGAAGTTGCGCCTCAGCCGCCCCTTGGCCGCCGCCCGCGCCAGCGCATCCCCCGGCCGCGCGAAATGGTCGATGCCGACCGGGTCGAAACCCGCCATCACCAGCCTGTCCGCCGCCAGCCGCGCCAGTTCGTAGCGCGCGCGGTTGTCCGGCAGGAGCCGTTCGTCGATCAGGCGCTGGCGCCGCGCGACATGGGGCACATGGGCATAGCCGAAGAGCGCGATCCGGTCCGGCTCGAGCGACAGCACCGCGTCCAGCGTCGCGTCGAAGCTGGCCACGCTCTGCCCCGGCAGGCCGTAGACGAGATCGATGTTGAGCGAGCCGATCCCCGCCTTGCGCAGCGCCGCCACGCAGTCCCGCGTCACCCCCGGCGACTGCGGCCGCCCGATCGCGGCCTGCACGTCGGGCGCAAAGTCCTGCACGCCGATGCTGGCCCGCGTCATCCCCTCCGCGGCCAGCGCCGCGATCCGCGCCGCGTCCACCGCCGTCGGATCGATCTCGACCGAGAACTCGAAGGTCTCGTCCTGCGGGAACACGCCCCGCACCGCCGCCGCCACCCGCGCGATCAGCGCCGGCGTCAGCACCGTCGGCGTGCCCCCGCCCCAGTGCAGCCGGCCCATCGCCACGCCCGGCGGGCGGTGGCGCGCGACGGCCTCGAGCTCCGCCTCCAGCGCCGCGACATAGGCCACCACCGGCTCGGGCCGGCGCACGCCCTGGGTGCGGCAGGCGCAGAACCAGCAGAGCCGCTCGCAATAGGGGATGTGGACATAGACCGAGACCGGCTCGGCCGGGTCCAGCGCGGCGAGACACCCGGCCTGGAACCCCGCTCCCACGGCCCCGTCGAAGACCGGCGCGGTCGGGTAGCTGGTATAGCGCGGCACCCGCGCGTCGAAGAGGCCGAGAGCGGCCAGCGTGTCGAGTTCCTTCATCCGCCCCTCCATGGGCCGGGACGCGGCGGCGCGCCCCATGGTCGTGCCGCGGGACATGCCCGCGCCCTCGCGGCCCCGGCATCGCCGCACGGGCCCGTCGTCCTCGGGTGTCCCCTCCGCAGCGACCTCGCTAGGCCGCCGGCCAGACCCGGGCCTTGACCCGGGTCAAGTCGCTCACGCCTGCGACATCCTGCGCATGCCCGCTGCCCCCGGCGTCACACCAGGCGTTGCCCCGAACGCCATCCCGAACGCCGTTCCAGGCGCCCCGGCGGGCACGACCCCGGGCACGACCCCGGGCGCGACCACGGGCGCGACCACGGGCGCGACCACGGGCGCGACCCTGGGCCCGCCGGAGGTAGCGCCAGCGGCGGCTTCCGCGGCGGCGGCGCGCCCCCTCGTCTTCGCGCGCC
>JBCBPG010000165.1:0-7760 GCA_039820865.1 Pseudomonadota bacterium | reverse complement strand
TCAAGGCCGCCGGCGCCTGGTACGACGCGCTCGAAGCCAAGCTGACGCGAAAAGAAAAAACCATCGCGGTGCGCATCCTGAAGGAAATTCGCGACCGCTTGTTGTTCCTGAACAATGTCGGCCTTGATTATCTGACGCTCAATCGCTCGTCGGGCACGCTTTCCGGCGGGGAAAGCCAGCGCATTCGCCTCGCCTCGCAGATCGGCTCCGGCCTCACCGGCGTGCTCTATGTCCTCGACGAGCCCTCGATCGGGCTGCACCAGCGCGACAACGGCCGGCTGCTCACCTCGCTCAAGGGCCTGCGCGACCAGGGCAACACCGTCATCGTCGTCGAGCATGACGAGGAGGCGATGCGCGAGGCCGATCACCTGATCGACATCGGCCCCGGCGCGGGCGTGCGCGGTGGGCACATCATCGCGCAGGGGACGCCGGGCGAGGTCGCGGCGAGCGAGGCCTCGATCACCGGTGCCTATCTCCGCGGCACGCGCGAGGTGGCGATCCCGGCCGATCGCCGGCGCGGGACGGGCAAGGTCATCACGGTCGAGGGGGCCAGCGGCAACAACCTCGACGACGTGACGATGGAGATCCCGCTCGGCACGCTGACCTGCATCACCGGGGTCTCGGGCTCGGGCAAGTCGACGCTGATCAACGAGACGCTCTACAAGCACGCGGCCAACCGGCTGAACGGGGCACGGCTGCAGCCGGCGCCCTGCCGCACGGTCCGGGGGCTGGAGATGTGCGACAAGGTGATCGACATCGACCAGTCGCCGATCGGGCGCACGCCGCGCTCGAACCCCGCGACCTATACCGGCGCCTTCGGGCCGATCCGCGACTGGTTCGCGGGCCTGCCGGAGTCCAAGGCGCGCGGCTATGCGCCCGGGCGCTTCAGCTTCAACGTCAAGGGCGGGCGCTGCGAGGCCTGCCAGGGCGACGGCGTCATCAAGGTCGAGATGCACTTCCTGCCGGACGTCTATGTCACCTGCGAGACCTGCCACGGCCAGCGCTACAATCGCGAGACGCTGGAGATCAAGTATCGCGGCAAGTCGATTGCCGATGTGCTCGGGATGACGGTCGAGGAGGGCTGCGAGTTCTTCGACGCCATCCCGATGATCCGCGACAAGCTGGTGACGCTGCGCGAAGTCGGCCTCGGCTACATCAAGATCGGCCAGCAGGCGACGACGCTCTCGGGCGGCGAGGCGCAGCGGGTCAAGCTGTCGCGCGAGCTGGCGCGCAAGGCGACGGGCCAGACGCTCTACATCCTCGACGAGCCGACGACGGGCCTGCATTTCGAGGACGTCAACAAGCTGCTCGAGGTGCTGCAGACGCTTGTCGACCAGGGCAACACGGTCGTGGTGATCGAGCACAACCTCGACGTCGTGAAGGTGGCCGACTGGGTCGTGGATCTCGGCCCCGAGGGCGGCGACGGCGGCGGGCACATCATCGGCACCGGCACGCCCGAGGACCTGGCCCAGGTCGAGGGCAGCCATACCGGGCGCTACCTGCGCGACATCCTCGCCGCCAAGGGCCGCATCGCCGCCGAGTGAGGCCGGGCGGGCCCAACCGGCCGGCGCGGGCGCGCCGGCCAGCGCTTCGCGCGGCGACAGCGGGGGGCCACCCGTCCTGCGGGTAGCTGTCGGCAACTCTTCATCCAAAGGTGATCGCACCCCTCCGCAGGGCTGACCTACGCTGCCCGCGATGGGCCCAGCTGAAGGCCCGGACGACTGAGGAGGACGTCATGACCCGTCTGGCCGGCGCGCTCACCGCGATTGCGCTCGCCCTGCCCGCCACCGTTGCGACCGCCGCCCAGGGCGAGCGCGTGCAGGTGACCGGCGAGGTGATGGACACCTGGTGCTATTTCTCGGGCGTCATGGGCGGCCCCGAGGCGATCCTCGGCACGGCACACCATACCTGCGCGCTCTGGTGCGCGGCGGGCGGGATCCCGGTGGGCGTGCGCGCGGATGACGGCACCGTCTACATGGTGCTGAAATGGGCGGGTGCCGAGGACCTGACCGGCGGCGACGCCATCCTCGACGTGCAGAGCCACGTGGTCACCGTCGACGGCGTGCTGCACGAGCGCGACGGCGTGAAGTACCTGATCGTCGACCAGGTCGTCGGCGATGCCGGCATCACCAATCTCAGCCACGAGGACTTCGGCGTGGTCCCGGGCTTTGCGATCCCCGACCCGGAGTGAGTGCCATGAGCCGTATCCTTTCGATGGCGGTCGCCGCCCTGATGCTGGCCGTCCCCGCCGCGCAGGCCGAGGATTTCGCCGCCAACAGCGAGGCCAAGTCCTGGGGCCTGACGGGCGAGAGCAAGGCCCGCTTCGAGGGCACCGTGGTGGATCTCCTCTGCACGCTGACGGGTGACTGCCCGGCCGATTGCGGCGGCGGCGACCGCCAGCTCGGCATCCTGCGCGCGGTCGACGACCGGCTGCTGCTGGTGGCCAAGAACATCCAGCCGGCCTTCAACGGTGCGGTCGAGGACCTGCTGCCCTACTGCAATGCCGCCGTCGAGGTGGACGGGCTGATGGTTGGCGACGACCCCGACAGCCCGACGCGGTTCTACCAGGTGCAGCTGATCCGCCGGCAGGGCGAGGCGGAGTTCTCCAAGACCAACCGCTGGACCAAGGTCTGGGCCGAGGAGCACCCCGAGGCCGCCGGCAAGGGCCCCTGGTTCCGCCGCGATCCCGCGATCCTGGAGCGGATCGAGAGCGGCGGCTGGCTCGGCCTCGGCGCCGACAGCCCCGTCGAGGAGGCGTTCCTGGAGGAGTGGCAGTGAGCCGGCGGACGCTCGGCAAGGACTGGGCCACGGCCTTCGTCGCCCTCGGTGCGGCGATGGGGCTGATGGCGAGCTGCCTTGCCGCCCGCGCGCATGACGGCGTGGTGCATGCGAGCCCGGAGGAGGCGGCGCGCCACGCGGCCGAGACGGCCGGGACTGGGACTGGGACCGGCGGGACGGGAGAGGCGGCGCCGGCCGCCCTGCCCCCGCTCGGCGCCGCGACACCGTTCCCGATCGAGATCGAGGCGCGCTTCGCGCTGGTCGACCAGCACGGGCAGCCGCGGAGCGAGGCGGACTATGCCGGGCGTCACCTGCTGCTCTTCTTCGGCTATGCCGGCTGCGAGGCGATCTGCGACGTGGCGCTGCCGCGGATGGCGGCGGTGCTGGACCTGCTGGACGCGGGGCCGGATCGGCTGGCGGCGGCGATGATCACGATCGATCCCGAGAACGACACGCCCGAGGCGCTGGCCGAGGCGATGCCGGCGGTGCATCCGCGGCTGGACGGCCTGACCGGTTCGGCCGAGGCGCTGGCGGCGGCGCGCGCGGCCTTCCAGGTCGAGGCGACGAAGGTGACCGAGCTGCCCGACGGCACGCCGGTCTACGCCCACGGCTCCTTCGTCTACCTGCTGGACCGTGAGGGGCGGGTGGCAACGATCCTGCCGCCGGTGCTGTCCGAGGCGCGGATGGCCGAGATCGTCGCGCGCTACCTCGACACCGCGTCCTAACTCACCGCCGCCCGGCCGGCCCGCGCCCCGCCCGCCCACCCGCTTGGGCCGGCCGGGCGGGGGAGCCGCCGCGAGGTCGCCACGGGACCGGGATGGGGACAGGACTGAGCCGGGATGGGGCCGGGATGGGGCCGGCGTGGCGCTTGACGCTCCCGGTCGGGCGGCGTAGCTAGCCGCTTCCGAGTTCACGACCACGATTCCCGCGCTGCCGCCGTCCGGGCCGGCGCGCCAACACGGACGGAGACAGCGATGGCACGGCGTTGCGAGCTGACCGGCAAGGGCGTGCTCACCGGCAACCGGGTGAGCCACTCGAACATCAAGACGCGGCGGCGGTTCCTGCCGAACCTCAACCACGTCACGCTGCAGTCGGACGCGCTGGGGCGGAGCTTCCGGTTCCGGGTCTCCTCATCGGCGCTGCGCACGGTCGAGCATCGCGGCGGGCTGGACGCGTTCCTGATGAAGGCGCGCGACGAGGAGCTGAGCCCCCGCGCGCTGGACGTGAAGCGCAAGCTGTCGGCCGCCGCCGCCTGAGCGACCTGCGGTCAGGCTGCCAGTCACGACCTGCCCTGCCCGTCAGGCGAGCATCTCGTCGACCCAGGCGGGGACGATCTCGCTGGCGCGGCCGAGCCGGGTCTCTCCGAACAGCGCCGAGACCTCCGAGCGTTCGAGGTTGAGCTCGAGCGTCGCGCCGCCGTTGCGCCGCACCTCGGCCACGAAGCCGGCCGCCGGATAGACCGCCCCGGAGGTGCCGATCGAGACGAACAGGTCGGCGCTCTCCAGCGCCTCGGCGATCGCGTCGAGGCCGTGGGGGATCTCGCCGAACCACACCACGTCCGGCCGCACCCGCCCGACGGTCGCGCAGGCCGGGCAGGCGTCCCCCAGCCCCATGTCCCCCGTCCAGGCCCAGGCATGCCCGCAGGCGGCACAGCGGGCATGGTCGATCCGCCCGTGCATGTGGTGCAGGTCCCGGTGGCCCGCCGCCTCGTGCAGCGCGTCGATGTTCTGGGTGATGAGCGTCAGGCGACCGGGCCAGGCGGCCTCGAGCCGCGCCAGCGCCGCGTGGGCGGCGTTGGGCGCGGCCGAGACCGCATTGGCCCGGCGCGCGTTGTAGAAGCCGAGAACCAGCGCGGGATCGCGGGCATAGCCCTCGGGCGTGGCGACGTCCTCGAGCCGGTACTGCGACCACAGCCCGTCGGCATCGCGGAAGGTGCCGAGCCCGCTCTCCGCCGAGATCCCGGCGCCGGTGAGCACCACGATATGCCCCTGCACCGCCGCGATGCGTCTCAATATCGTCATATCGGATCCTCCCGGACTGGCTAGTCTTCAGCATCGACGGAGCGGCCCCCATCAGACCATCCGCAGCGCGACACTGGGGATTGCCGAACGGCGTCCCTTCGAACAAGACGGAAGTGTCCGTGGAGTTGCGTGCAAGATGTTGAAGATCCTCTGTGTGTGTAGAGGCAATCTATGCCGTTCGCCCATGGCGGCCTGCGTGTTCGAGCATCTGCTCACCGGTGCGGGCATGCCCGCCCGCGTCCGCTCGGCCGGGGCATCGTGCTGGCATGTCGGCGATCCTGCCGATCCGCTGGCGGTCGAGGCGCTGATGGCACGGGGCTATGCGCCGAGACCCCATGCCGCGCGCCGCCTCACCACCGACGACCTGCTCTGGGCCGATCGCATCTTCTGCGTCGACGACGCGGTGCTGGGGGCGGTTGAGCGGCTGGCGCCCCCGGGCATGGCCGCGACGCCGGTCCAGCTCTCGCCCGAGGGGCCGATCGCGGATCCGTACTACGACGGGGCCGAGGCCTTTGCCGCAACGCTGGTGCGGATCGAGGCGGCGGCGCGCGGACATGTCGGGGGCCTGCTGACCCGGCGCGCGGCGCGCCATGCCGTCGACGTTGCGGCAACCAAGGCGGGCGAGCCATAAGCCGAGCGAGCGATCGGGACTGGCGGGGGAGCGGGGCATGACAGGCACGACGGGGACCGGCACGACGGGGATCGGCACGACGGGGACCGGCATGGGTGGTGCGGTGCGGCGGGTTCTCGTCGTCTGCCTCGGCAACATCTGCCGATCGCCCATGGGCGAGGCGGCGCTGCGCCGGGCCGCGGGCGAGGCGGGGCTCGCGCTCGAGGTCGACAGCGCCGGCACCGGGGCCTGGCATGAGGGCGAACCGCCCCATCCGACGGCGCTCAGCGTCGCGGCGGGGCGCGGTTACGACAACGCCGCCCTGCGCGCGCGCAAGGTGACGGCCGAGGATTTCGACCGCTTCGACCTGATCCTCGGCATGGATGCGAGCAACCTCGCCAATCTCGAGCGGGTGCGGCCGGAGGGCAGCCATGCGCGCCTCGCCGCCTTCGACGCCGGCGCAGACGTGCCCGATCCCTATGGCCGGCCGGTCGCCGCGTACGAGGCCGTGCTGGACCAGATCGAGGCCGCCGCCCGCGCCTGGGCCACCCGCCTCGCCGGCTGAACCGCAACCGACTGTCGGGCGGGGGTTTCACGGCGGCCCGTGCTGCTTGCGCCACCCCGCCGCAGCGTCGGGCGCCCAGCTTGACCGACCCGCATGCCCGCCCCACAACGCATCCCATGAGCACCCAGGACCACATCCGCAACTTCTCGATCGTCGCGCATATCGACCACGGGAAGTCGACGCTGGCCGACCGGCTGATCCAGTCGACCGACACCGTGAGCGAGCGCGAGATGAAGGCGCAGCTCCTCGACACGATGGATATCGAGCGCGAGCGCGGCATCACCATCAAGGCGCAGACCGTCCGGCTGATCTACAAGGCCAGTGACGGGCGCGAATACACGCTCAACCTGATCGACACGCCGGGCCACGTGGACTTCGGCTACGAGGTCAGCCGCTCGATGCAGGCGGTCGAGGGCTCGCTGCTGGTCGTCGATGCCAGCCAGGGGGTCGAGGCGCAGACGCTGGCCAATGTCTATCAGGCGATCGACGCCGATCACGAAATCGTCCCTGTTCTCAACAAGATCGACCTGCCCGCGGCCGAACCCGCGCGGATCGCCGAGCAGATCGAGGACGTGATCGGCATCGACGCCTCGGACGCCGTGCTGATCTCGGCCAAGACGGGCCTCGGCATCGAGAACGTGCTCGAGGCGATCGTGCGGCGCCTGCCTGCGCCGGAGGGGAACCCGGAGGCGCCCCTGAAGGCCATGCTGGTCGACAGTTACTACGACGCCTATCTCGGCGTTGTCGTGCTGGTGCGCGTGATCGACGGGGTGCTTCGCAAGGGCGACAACATCCTGATGATGCAGACGGGCGCGAAATACGGTGTCGACCGCGTCGGCGTCTTTACCCCCGCCATGGCCCAGACCGGCGAATTGCACCCGGGTGAGATCGGTTTCCTGACCGCTTCGATCAAGCAGGTCCGCGATACGCGTGTCGGCGACACGATCACCCATGAGCGCAAGCGTTGTGCCGAAGCGCTACCGGGCTTCAAGCCCTCGGTACCGGTGGTGTTCTGTGGCCTGTTCCCGGTCGACTCGAACGATTTCGAGGGGCTGCGCGATGCCATCGAGAAACTCGCGCTGAACGACGCCAGCTTTACTTCCGAGATGGAGACCTCGGCCGCGCTCGGCTTCGGCTTCCGCTGCGGTTTCCTCGGTCTCCTGCATCTGGAGGTCATCCGCGACCGGCTGGAGCGCGAGTGGGAGATCGACCTGATCACCACCGCCCCCTCGGTCGTCTACCAGATGCACATGAAGGACGGTTCGATCCTCGAGCTGCACAACCCCGCCGACATGCCCGACGTCACCAGGATCGAGGCCATCGAGGAGCCCTGGATCCGCGCCACCATCATGGTCCCGGACGAGTTCCTGGGCGACGTGCTCAAGTTGTGCCAGGAGCGTCGCGGCGTACAGCAGGACATGCAATACGCCGGCAGCCGCCCGCTGGTCGTCTATCGACTGCCGCTCAATGAAGTCGTCTTCGACTTCTACGACCGCCTCAAGTCGGTGACCAAGGGCTATGCCTCGTTCGACTACCAGATGGACGGCTACGACGCCGGCAACCTGGTCAAGATGCAGATTCTCGTCAACGAGGAGCCGGTCGACGCCCTCTCGACCATCGTCCACCGCGACAAGGCCGAGGCCCGCGGCCGCAGCATGTGCGAGAAACTCAAGGACCTGATCCCCCAGCACATGTTCAAGGTCCCCATCCAGGCCGCCATCGGCGGCAAGGTCATCGCCCGCGAAACCATTTCAGCCTTGCGCAAGGACGTCACCGCGAAGTGTTA
>JBCBPG010000164.1:0-7820 GCA_039820865.1 Pseudomonadota bacterium | reverse complement strand
GCGCCGCCCGCGGTCATCACGCCGGGCAGCGTCCAGCCGGGCACGGGCATCGGCCGCTCGACCGCGCCGGTGGCGACCAGCACGCGGGCGGGGCGGAGGAGGCGTGCCCGCCCTCCGGCGATCAGCCCCACCTCGGGGCGGGGATCCGCCGCTTCGCCCGCGGCGAGGTGCCAGACGGTGGTCGCTTGCAGGACCTCGGCGCCCGAGGCGCGCAGGCGCGCGACCGCGGCTGCGCCCTCAGCGTAGTCGGGGCCGAGCAGGGCGGCAAGGCGGGGCGAGGCGCTCTCGACCGCGCGCCAGACCTGCCCGCCCGGCGCGGCATTGGCATCGACCAGCGTCACGCGCGCGCCCTGCCCCGCCGCGGTGGCGGCCGCCGCCAGGCCCGCGGGGCCCGCACCGATCACCAGGAGGTCGGGGCCGCCCGGGCGCGTCGCGCCGTCCGCCGCGGGGCTCATGGCACGTCCGGGACGGGGCCGGGGCCGTCCTGTCGCTCGACGCGCATGCCGTCGGCAACGGTGACCATGCAGGCCTGCCGGTTGGGCGCGCCGTCGATCACGACGAGGCAGTCGAAGCAGGCGCCCATCAGGCAGAGCGGGCCGCGCGCCGTGCCGGTCCTGGGCGTCGCGCGGAAGACCGTCTCGCCGGCCGCCAGCAGCGCGGCGGCGACGGTCTCGCCCGCGCGCGCGGGGATGGCGCGGCCCTCGAAGGTGAGGCTGACGCCCTCGGCCGGCTCAAGCCGCCTGAACATCGGGGCCTCCGGGCGCGAGGTCGGGGAAACGGTCGGGGCCGAGGGCGGCGGGATCGCCCTCCAGCCGCCCCTGGGCCAGCATGGGCGCCAGCCGCAGCGCATGGGCGGCCGCGAGCGTCACCCCGCTGTGGCAGGAGATCGCGGCCGCTCCCGGATGCGCCGCCGAGGTCTGGTAGACCGGCAGGCCGTCGGGCGTCATCACCCGCAGCGCCGCCCAGGCCCGCACCACCTGCACGCGGGCCAGCGCCGGCACCGTGCGGCGCGCGCGGTCGGCAATGGCGCGCATGACGGCGGGGGCGGAGGCGATGTCGAAGCCCGCGTCCTCCTGGCTGTCGCCGATCATCACGGTGCCGTCGGCGGTCTGGCGGATATGGGTGGTGGGGATGTCGAGGAAGCGGTCCACCCGCTCGGTCACCAGCACCTGGCCCTTGAGCGGGTAGACCGGCTGGCGAAGGCCCAGCATCGGCGCGAGGGTGCGGTTGCCGAGCCCCGCGGCCAACACCACGCGGGGGGCGCGATGGGTCCGGGCTGCCTCGACACGGAAGCCGCCGCCGTCGGGGGCGACGCGGGCGACGCGGGCGCCGGTCTCGATCCGCCCGCCATGGGCCAGGATACCGGCATGGAGCGCACGGAGAAGCCGCAGCGGATCGCACTGCCCGTCCTGCGCCGACCACGAGCCGCCGACGACGTCAGGCCCCAGCCCCGGCAGGTAGCGCGCCAGCGCGTTCGGCCCCAGCATCTCGTAGTCGAGCCGGCTGCCGGGCTGGGCGGCGGCGGCGGCCATCTGCTGGGCGCGCGCTTCGAAATCCGCCTCGGAGAGGCAGATGTGGATGCCGCCCGGCTGGTCGAGCGTGAGCGGCACGCCGGTGAGGTCCTCGAGCTCGGCGGCGAGGTCGGGGAACAGGATGGCCGAGGCCTGCGTCCAGCGGGCATAGGGCGCGCTGTCGTCGCCCTTGCCCTGCACCCAGACCAGGCCGAAGTTGCCGCGCGAGGCCCGGAAGGCGCCCTCGCCCTCGTCCAGCACCAGCGGCCTCACCCCCTTGCGGGCCAGGCCATAGGCGACGGCCGCGCCCAGGAGGCCCGCGCCGACGACGATGGCATCCGGTGCGCTCATGCAAAGCGCTCCACGGCGTAGGGTGCGAGGTCGATGTTGGGGGTGGCGCCGGTGGCGAGGCCGGCGGCCAGCCGCCCGGTCTCGGGCGCCTGCATGAAGCCCCAGTGGCTGTGGCCGAAGGCGGCGATCAGGCCGCGCTGGCCCGGCACCGGGCCTATACAGGGCAGGCTGTCGGGCAGCGAGGGGCGCCGGCCCATCCAGCGCGTGACGCTGGCGGTGTTGATGCCGGGGAAGAGGCGTCGGGCCTGGCGGACCAGCACCTCGGCGCGGCGCCAGTCGGGGGGCGCGTCGATGCCGGCATACTCGGCCGTGCCGGCGAGACGGACGCCCGCAGCCATCGAACTGGAGACGAAATGGCCGCTGGTCTCCATGACCGAGTTCATCACCTCGACGCCCGGATCGGCGAGGACCACGTGATAGCCGCGCTCGGCCTCCAGCGGCACGCGGATGCCGAGGGGAGCGAGCAGGCGCGCCGACCAGGCCCCGGCGGCGAGGACGACGCGCGTCGCCTGGTGGCTGCGGCGGGTCTCGCCCTCGCGGATCTCCAGCCGCCAGCCGCCGTCCGCGCCGGGGGTGAGCGCCTCGACGGCGGCGCGGTGGAAGCGGGCGCCGAGCCCCTCGGCCTTGGCCGCGATGGCGCGTCCGACCGCGCCAGGGTCGAGCGCGCGCGCCTGGCCCGACAGGACGGCGGCGGCGGTGTAGTCGGGGCCGAGGGCGGGCTCGAGACGGCGGAGATCCTCGCCCTCGACCACCTCGAGCGGCGCGCCCCGGGCCCGGCGCATCGCCCAGGACAGCCCGTCGAGGCCCAGCGCCGTGCGGTCGCGGGCGACGTAGATGTAGCTGGTGTCGACGACCAGATGCTCGGCGCCCGTGCCCTCGAGGTTGCGGCGGTAGTGCTCGACCGAGGGGCGGCAGAGCGCCTGCATCGCATCGGCCGTGCGCTCGACCCTGTCGGCGCGGCCCGCGGCGAGGAACTTCAGCGCCCAGGGCAGGAAGCGCAGCGCATAGGACGGGCGGACGGCGAGCGGTCCCTCGGGGTCCATCAGCCAGCGCGGCGCCTGGCGCCACATGCCGGGCATCGCGACCGGCACGCAGGACCAGGGCGAGATGACGCCGGCATTGCCGTGGCTGGCCCCGGCGGCGGGTTCCTCGGGGTCGAAGACGTCGGGCGCCTCGCCCCGCTCGGCCAGTGCCAGCGCCGTCGCGATCCCGACGGCCCCGGCACCGATGACGGCAACGCTCATTCGGCCCCCACCGCGGCGGCCGCCGCATCGCGCCTGCGCCGCAGGATCTGCTGCGCCATGACCGGCACCAGCAGCGCGGCCGAGTAGAGGTCGCTGGTCATCCCCGGCGCGATCATCAGGACGCCCGCGATCGCCATCGCCGCCCGCGCCACGCCCGGCATCGGCGCCAGGAAGAAGCCTGCCACCGAGGTCGCCATCATGAACACCCCGACCCCGCAGGTCAGCGTCGTGGAGAGGAAGGCGGGCCAGGTGAACTCGTCCGTCACGATCAGCATCGCGGGCGAGTAGACGAAGACCATCGGCACCATCAGCTTGGCGATCCCGAGCGAAAAGGCCGAGAGCCCGGTCCTGAACGGGTTGGCCCCCGCGATCCCCGCCG
Organism: Pseudomonadota bacterium; assembly: GCA_039820865.1. Taxonomy (GTDB): domain Bacteria; phylum Pseudomonadota; class Alphaproteobacteria; order Rhodobacterales; family Rhodobacteraceae; genus Thermohalobaculum. The sequence goes on along the minus strand of JBCBPG010000164.1, from coordinate 4,335 downwards.
CCGCATAGGCCGAGGCACAGACCGGCGGCGTGATCTCGGAGATCACCCCGTAATAGAGCACGAAGAGATGCGACGCGATGGGCGGCACGCCGAGATTGCCCAGCGCCGGCTGCGCCACGGTCGCCAGCATGATGTAGAGCGCCGTCGTCGGCAGCCCCGCCCCCATCAGGATGCAGGTCACCGCGATCAGGATCAGCGAGATCAGCAGCGTCACCGCGTCGAGCTCGAAATCGAGGATCGGGATGGCGTGGATCGCGGGCAGCACCGCCTCGGCCATCGTGCGCGCGCTGTTGGTCACCATGAAGCCCAGCCGGAAGCCGAGCCCGGTCGAGTTCACCACGCCCACCACGATGCCGATCGCCGCGCAGACCGCGCCGACGGCCAGCGCGTACTTCACGCCCATGACGCAGCCGTCGGCCACGTCGCGGATCGTGATCCGGTGCATCGGGTTGATGAAGCCCACCGCCAGCGCCGAGGTGATGCCCCAGAAGGCCGCCATGTTGGGCGAGTAGCCCGAGAACAGCACGTAGATCAGCACCACCAGCGGGATCGCCGTCGGCCAGCCGCGCTTGAGCACCGTGAGCAGCGCCGGGATGTCGTCGACCGCCATGCCCTTGAGCCCGAGCCGCCGGGCCTGGAAATGCACGATCGAGAGCACGCCGATATAGTGCATCGCCGCCGGCACCAGGGCCGCGAGGACGACGGTGGTGTAGGGGACCTCCAGGAACTCGGCCATCACGAAGGCGGCCGCGCCCATGATCGGCGGCGTGATCTGGCCGCCGGCGCTGGCCGCGGCCTCGACCCCGCCGGCGAGGTGGCCGGGATAGCCCATGCGCTTCATGTTGGGGATGGTCAGCGAGCCGGTCGAGACGGTGTTGGCGATCGACGACCCGCTGATCGTGCCGAAGAAGGCCGACGAGACGACCGACACCTTGGCCAGTCCCCCCGTGTAGCGCCCCGCGATCACCGCGGCGATGTCGACGAAGAACTGGCCGAGCCCCATGCGCTGCGCCAGCACGCCGAACAGCACGAAGTGAAACACCACCGTCGAGACGATCCAGAGCGTGACGCCATAGATCCCCTCGGCCGGGAAATACATGTTGTTGATGTATTGCCCCCAGGAGATACCGGGATGCATCAGGATCTGGAGCGGCATGTAGGGGCCGAAGACGGCATAGGCCGTGAAGATCAGGATGATGATCGGCACCACGATGCCGAGCGTGCGGCGCACGGCCTCGAGCAGCACGACGATCAGCACCGTCCCGAAGACGATGTCGATGGTCCAGGGATTGCCCTGGCGCAGCACCTGCTCGGGCAGGCTGAACTCGACCCCGAAGACCGAAAAGCCGATCTCGTACCACGTGACGCCGATATAGAGCGCCGAGGCGATCCCCGCGGCCATGAAGCCCCAGTCCCAGAGCGGCACGTTGCCGAGGCGCCACCAGGCGGGCGCGTTCAGGCTCATCTCGTCGGGCCGGCGGAAGGCGGGATAGCCGATGAAGATCAGCACGCAGAGCCCCGACATGTGGAAGCCCATGTGCCAGTAGTCGACCGGCGTGCCGAAGCCCGCGGTCCAGTAGTGATAGACCGCGAACAGGATGGCGAAGACGTAGACGAACTGGCCGAGCCAGGGCGCGATCGCCCGGGTCTGGAGCGTCGTGTCGTATCGGCGCTCGAGTTCCTCGGCGGCGTTCACGTCGTATTGCGTCATCGCGTCAGGCTCCGGTGGTCAAGCGCCGCGGCAGTCGCGCGCCCCTCTCCCCCGGCCCCTCTCCCGCCGGGAGAGGGGGGCGGCAGCGGACGGGCCGGTGCCACGACCCGGGATCGGGCGCTGGTGTCGAGGGTACCGCCCCCTCCTCCTCCCAGGAGGAGGGCCGGGGAGGAGGAGGGGAGGAGGTCTGGCGGGGCGCCCGGTGCGCGGGCGCCCCGGGACGGCCTCACTCCATCAGGCCCGCTTCCTTGTAGAAGCGCTCGGCGCCCGGATGCAGCGGGATCAGCACGCCCGTGAGCGCGGTCTCCGGCCGGATCGCCTTGCCCTTGGCATGACCCTTGTCCAGCAGCTTGCGCGTGTTGTCGTTCCAGAGCGCCTTGGTGATCTCGTAGACCAGATCCTCCGGCTGCTCGACCGAGGTGATCAGCTGGCCGTTCACCGCCACCGTCGGCACGTCGTAGTCGATGGTCTCGTAGGTGCCGGCCGGGATCATGCTCTCGACGTAGTAGGGGATGATCTTGTTGATCTCCGCCCGCTCCTCCTCGCTGAAGTTGTAGAGCTCGAAGCCCTTGGTCGAGCCGAGCTGGATCAGCGCCGCGAAGGGCGTGCCGCCGGCATAGAAGAAGGCGTCGAGCTGGCCATCGGCCAGGCGCTGCACCGACTGCGAGAGGCCGAGCTCGTACTCGTCCGCCTTGATGCCGTAGTGCTCGAGGATCATGCGCACCGAGACCTGCGTGCCCGAGCCCGCGGCGGCGACGCCCACGCGCATGCCCTCGAGATCGGCCAGCTTGTCCAGCGTCACGCCCTCGGGCGTCACCAGGTGCATGTCCTCGGGGTAGAGGTTGGCGATCACGCGGATGTTCTGCTTGGGATTGCCGTCGAACTTGCCCTGGCCCTCATAGCCCTGGGTCACCGACTGCGCGCCGGCGAGGCCCGCGTCCAGCTGGCCGGCGTCGATGGCGTTGACGTTGGCGACCGAGGCGTTGGTCGAGACGGCGATGGCGACGAGGCCGGGCACGCCGCAGCTGCCGCCTTCGTCGCAGGGGCGCGAGCCCGGCGGGTTCGAGATGGCGTTGGCGATCAGGCCGCCGATCGGGAAGTAGGTGCCGCCGGCGCCGCCGGTGCCGATGCGCCAGAACTTCATCTCCTGGGCATCGGCCGTGGTGGTGGCGACGCCTGCGATCCCGGCGCCGACCAGACCGGCCGCGGCGACGAGCGAGAGGAGCTTGAGGCGAAGGGTCATGGGGGGATGTCTCCGTGTCAGTTGGCTGCGTTCTTGGGGGCGATGGTCTTCGTGCCATGCAGCGCGCGCAGCCTGTAACAGCCGCGTGAATAACGCAACGACGCCTCTGCCACGGGTTATGCCCAAGCGGCGGGCAACAGGCGCGTTCTGCCGCTTCAGCCGGCGAGGGCGGCCATCTCGTCCGGATAGGCGAAGACCGCCGGGCTGCCGCCGGTATGCAGGAACATCAGCCGCCCGCCGGGGCGCGCGCGCTCGATCACGGCGGCCATCGCCTTGCCGCTGTAGACCGGGTCGAGGACCAGCGCCTCCGCCCGCGCGGCGAGGCGGATCGCCCCGGCCGTCGCGGCGTTGAGCTGGCCGTAACCCGGGGCCAGCGCCGCGTCGGTCAGGCGGATGTCGTCGGCCGTGACGGGGTTGGCGAGGCCGAGCAGGCCCGCGATCTCGGCGCATCGGGCGATCAGGCGCGGGTGCTGCGCCGCGGCCGGGCGGCGGACGCAGGCGCCCGTGACGGGGATCGTGGCGCCGAGCGCACGCAGGCCCGTCAGGAACCCCGCATGGGTGGCGCCGCTGCCCGAGGGCACGACGATCTCGTCCGGCGCGATACCCGCCGCGGCCATCTGCGCCAGCGTCTCGCGCGCGGCCTCGACATAGCCGAGCGCACCCAGCGGCGGATGCCCGGGGCCGAGATGGATCACGTAAGGCCGGCGGCCCCGGGCGCGGAGGCGGTCGGCGATCGCCTGAAGCGCGCGATCGGCGCCGGCCTCGTCCTCACCCTCGGGGTAGTCGTGGATCGTCGCCCCCAGCAGGCGGTCGAGCAGCACGTTGCCCGAGGCGCGATAGGCCGGGTCGTCGCGCGGCGTGCGGTGTTCGAGCTGGACATGCGCGGCCATGCCGAGACGCGCGGCGGCGGCCGCAGCCTGGCGGACATAGTTCGACTGGACGGCGCCGGTGATCAGCACCGCGTCGGCCCCCGCGGCCACCGCCTCGCCCAGGTAGAACTCGAGCTGGCGCGCCTTGTTGCCGCCGAAGGCCAGGCCCGTGCAGTCGTCGCGCTTCACCCAGGCCTCGGCCAGGCCCAGCGCGGCGGCGAGGCGGGGCATCGGCTCCAGCGGCGTCGGCAGATGGGCGAGGCGCGCGCGGGGCAGGCGGTCAAGCTGGCCGGGCATCGGGGCTCTCGGGTCGGAGGCGGGGTGGCCGATCCTGCCGCAGCGCCCGTCGGCGATCCAGCCCCCATCCCCGACGCCGGGCCAACCCCCATCCCGGCCCCCGGACCAACTCCCATGCCAGCCCCTGGGCCAGCCCCTGGGCCAGAGCCTGGGCCAGACCGCGGGATCAGGCGGTCGCCCGGACGCCGGCGGCGGCCAGCGCGGTGCCCTCGGCG
>JBCBPG010000163.1:0-7822 GCA_039820865.1 Pseudomonadota bacterium | reverse complement strand
GCGGCGCGTCGCCCCGGCATCGCCCCGGCATCGCCCGGCCGGCGGCTGGCGCAGCCGGCGATGATCTCGAGCGTCTCGCGCGCGAGGGGAAGAGATCTCCCGCATTGCCAGCGTTGCAGCGTCCGTCTCTTCGCGTCGCGCGCGCAAGGCGAAGAGGCTGTCGTTGACGTGGCACAGCCCCGCGGCGGTCGCCTCGATCTCGGCCGCCGCTGGCGCGGTGATGGTCTGCGGTACGCGGCGCCCGTCCTTGGGGGTGGCGGCCTTCGCGAGCAGGGCGCTGGCGATCGGCGCCCGCGCCCCGGTGGCGACAGGGGCGCCCGTGACGCCCGACGCCCCGGCCGCCCGGTCGAGCCTCGGGCCCCGCGCGCCTGCCGGGCGACGGGGCGCAGGACGGTGTGTTGAGGCCGCGAGACGCCGAGGCACCCGGCACGCCTCTGCGCGACCCGCGCGCCCGGCGCCGTGACCGCGCAGGGGAGGCGGCGCCTCAGCCGGTCGTCCCCGCCGGCCGGCAGCGCGTCGCACGTCGCCGTCGGCGGAGAGACGAAGGGCGGGCAGGTGCCTGCCACGTCATGGCCGGCGGCGGCAGCGGCGGCGGCGTGGCCGAGGACCGCGACGGGGCGCAGTCGACCGCCGACCCCGGCACCGCGGTGCTGGAGAGCAGGGACGTCGACCACTGGATCGTCGACGAGGGCGGCGAGGCCCACTTCTTCGTCCTCGACATCGTGCCCGTCGACGGCTGAGCCGGCCGACAGCCACGCCCCATGCGGGCCACGACCGGGCTGCCCGAACGCGGCGGCCCGAACGCGGCGGCCCGAACGCGGCGGCCCGAACGCGGTGGCCCGAACGCGGTGGCCCGAACGCGGCTGCCCGGACCACGCTTTCGGCGCCGTTGCCCGTTGCGGGAGGCGGGGTCTGCCAGCCGGGTCGGGCGGCTCACTCGGCAGTTGCAAGTCCCGCCAATATTCACCAGAAAGTTGTATCATCACGGTAGCTGTGTCGCCCGACACTTCATTGGGCGAATAAACACAAGATCAGAAAACCGAACTCGCCATATCTATGCTTTGCATTTTCAGGATCTCTTCTTACGCTACCCGTAGTGCAGGGAGGGGGGCCCGGCCCGCCGTACCAGGCAGGGCCGTTCGCCGGGAGCGGGGAGACAGTGGATGCCGACGCAGTACGCGGTGCTCGACACGAACGGGAAGATCAAGCTGGTGGACGCGCCGAGCTTCGGCATCGGCATCCAGGACTACGAGGATCACCAGTCAAACACCGAGAAGGCGCTGCAGGACCTCGTCGCCACGCCCTCGGGCAAGGCGCTGATCGAGAGCATCCTGCTGCGCATCAAGATGACCGAGGGCAAGACCCGCGTCGGCATCACGCGCTGGGACGCCCAGCAGCTCAACAAATGCGCGACCGCCACCGGATCGTCGGACGACACCAAGGTGCCGCTCGCCTATGCGCTGGAGTTCGCCCGCGGCAAGGTGGCCGATGAGCTGGGCGCCGCGATGCGCCGCGCCGGCAAGATGGACGACGCCCAGTGGCTGGCCACGCAGATGCGCGCCCATCCCGTGATCGACATCATGGGTGCGCCCAAGGTCATGGCCTCGGTCCACACGCTGGGCGTGGACTGGGTGACGACCGACATGGTCGAAGGCTGGCTGGCCGGCACCCCGCAGTTCCCCGCGCCGCTCAACAACGCGCAGGCCAAGCAGGCGCATTGCATCATCATCAGCCTGCTCAAGGATCACCTGGGCTCGGGGGCCGGCGCGGGCGCGCGCGTCAACTGGTCGGTGGCGAGCAAGTTCTTCACCGATACCGGCGGCAACCTGCGCAAGAAGACCCCCTATGTCTCCCTCGGACACGAGCTGATCCATGCCTGGCGCAACATCTGGGGCACCCAGGTCGGCCACGACATCGATACCTACACCCGCGTGCTCTACGAATGGAGCTGCGTGGGGCTGGGGCGCTGGGAGGGACAGACGCCGTCGGAGAACTCGATCCGGCTTGATGCCAAGCTGGAGAAGCGCCCGATGTACTGAGCGGGCGCGGCCGGGCGGCCGGGCGGGGGGGCGTTCAGCGCGCGATGATCCCGACGCGCGGTCAGCGCGCGATGATGCCGACGCGCGTTTGGCGCGCGATGATCCCGACGCGCGTTTAGCGCGCGATGATCTCGACGCGGCGGTTGAGGGCGCGGCCTTCGGGCGTGGTGTTGGGCGCGAGGGGGGCGAGGAAGCCGGCGCCGGCATGGGCCATGCGCCCGGCCGCGATGCCGAAGCGGGTGGCGAGCGCATCGCGCACCGCCTCGGCCCGGCGGGCGGAGAGGCCGAGGTTGTAGGCCATCGAGCCCTGGTTGTCGGTGTGGCCGACGATGACGACCTCGAGGCCGGGATTGCCCTCGAGGAAGGCCGCCATCTCGGCCAGCGTCGGCTCGCTCTCGGGGCGGATGCGGCTCTCGTCGGTGTCGAACTGGATGCCGTAGAGCGCGACGCGCCCGGTCTCGGCGATCTCGCTGGCCATGGCGGCGGCATCGACCATGCGCAGCGTCATCGCCTCGGTCTCGACCACGGTGACCTGGACGCGCACGCGGCGGGCGCTGTCGACGCTGAAGAGGACGGCGGCATGGGTCTCGCCGCCCTCGACGCGTCGCCGCGCGCCGCGGTAGCGAAAGTTGAACGGGTCGACGATCATGCGCGGCAGCGGGAAACGCTCGACCTCGTTGGCGAAGCGCGCGCCGCCGCAGGCATCGTCGGCGCAGTCGAAGACGGTCTCGAAGCCCGCCTCCTCGAGCCGGATGGCATAGGCGCGGGCGACCTCGGCGATCGAGGCGTCGCCGGCGACGGTATAGGCGATGCGGGTGGTCACGCCCTCGACGGTGGCGAAGGTGTCGGCCAGATCGCCGCCCGCCGGGCCCTGGGGAAAGCGGTACTCGTCGAACGCGCGGGCGTCGTAGCCGGTGATGACCGCGCCCTCGAAGCGGCCGATCAGCGGGTGATCGGCGCTGCCCGCCACGTCCTGGGCGACGGCCGGCGCCGGGGCGGCGAGGCCCAGCACCAGCGCGAGCGCGGCCATAAGCGTGGCGAGAGACGGCGCCGTGGGCCCGCGCGCGTGCTCAGCGCTCAGCGCTCAGCGCTCAGCGCTCGACGGGCGTGATCTTGGAGCCCTGGATGCCCCCGCCGACCATCACGCCCTCCTGCCCGAAGAACACGGGCGCGATGTCGCCCTGGATGTCGTTGGTGCCGAGCGAGTTGGACCAGCCCTTGTCGCCGCCGACGATGGTGGGCCCGACGCCGAGCTCGAGGCCCTTGGTGTCCTTGAGGTACTGCAGGCCCGCGTCGGTCAGGATGAACATGGCGTAGCCGTAGGTCTGGCCACCGAACTGCAGGCCGAAGGAGGCCGACGCGATGCTGTAATAGCCCTGTGTCGCGCCGTCGATCAGCAGCGCGCCCTCGCCGTACTGGCCGCCGATGATGACGCCGCCCTTCACGATCTCGGGGAAGACCATGATCGCCTTGGACTGGGCGGCGAGGTCGCGGGTGCCCGGCTCGCTGGCGTAGAGCGCGTCGAGGGCGGCGGCGACCTTGGCGTCGAGCTCGGCCGCGCTTTCGGCCAGCGCGCGCTCGGGCGCGGCGGCGACGAGGAGGCAGAGGCCGAGCAGGCCGGCGGCGAGGCTGCGGAACAGGGCCATCTGGTCCCTCCAATGTCTGGGTTGTGCCGGGGTTGTAGCCGCCGGTTGCGGGACGCGTCTACCAAGGAAGGGTTAACGCCGTGTGATCTGTTCGGCCCCGGCGCCTGGGTCAGGCGAAGACCGACCAGCCGGTGGCGCGGCTGAGGCGTTCGAGCGCGAGCGTGCCCTGTCGGGAGTTGCCGAAGGCGTTGAGGCCGGGCGACCAGACCGCGATCGCGGCGGTGTTGGGCACGATCGCGAGGATGCCGCCGCCGACGCCGGACTTGCCGGGAAAGCCCACGTCGCAGGCGAAGGCGCCGGAGCCGTCGTAATGCCCGCAGGTCATCATCAGCGCGTTGATCGCGCGCACCCGCGCGGTCGGGATCAGGCGCTGGCCGGGGAAGGCGTCGCAGAGGAAGCGGCCGGCGCGGGCGAGCTCGAGACAGGTCATCTCGATGGCGCATTGGTGGAAATAGGTGCCGAGCGCGCGGTCGACGCTGTTCTCGAGATTGCCGGTGGAGGCGAGGAAATGGGCCAGCGCGAAGTTGCGGTGGCCATGCGCGCGCTCGGAGGCCGCGACCTCGGGGTCGATGACGACGGCCTCGGAGCCCGAGGCCTCGCGCAGGAACCGCAGGATCTCGCCCAGCGTCTCGCGCGGGGTGCGCCCGGCGAGGCAGGCATCGGTGGTGACGATGGCGCCGGGGTTGACGAAGGGGTTGCGCGGGATGCCGCCCGAGGTCTCGAGCTGGACGATGGAGTTGAAGGCGCGCTCGGTCGGCTCGCGCCCGACGCGGGCCCAGAGCCCCTCGCCATGGCGCCCGAGCGCGAGGGCGAGGGTGAAGACCTTGGAGACCGACTGGATCGAGAAGCGGGTTTCGGCCTGGCCGGCGGTGAGGCAGCGCCCGTCGGGCAGCGCCACGGCGATGGCGAACTGCGCCGGGTCGATGCGGGCGAGCGCGGGGATGTAGTCGGCGACCTGGCCCCAGTCGCCGGCCGCGCGGGCCTGCGCATCGATGTCGTCGAGGATCGGCTGCAGGTCCATCAGGCCCTCCGCAAGGCGGCGACGATCTCGACATGGCCCGACCAGCGGAACTGGTCCACCGGCTGCACCCAGTCGAGCACATAGCCGCCGGCCGCCAGGATCGCGGCGTCGCGGGCGAAGCTGACCGGGTTGCAGGAGACCGCGGCGATGCGGGGGACGGCGGAGGCCGCGAGCGCGCGCATCTGCGCCTCGGCCCCCGCGAAGGGCGGGTCGATGACGATGGCGGCGAAGGGGCGAAGCTCCTCGGCCACCAGCGGGCGGCGGAAGAGGTTGCGCCGCTCGGTCGTCAGGCGGGCGAGGCCGGCGGTGGGGGCGGCGGCGCGCCAGCCGGCGGCCAGCGCCTCGAGCGAGGGGCCGTCGAGCTCGACCGCGTGGACCTGGGCCACGGCAGACAGCGGCAGCGCGAAGGTGCCGCAGCCGGCGAAGAGATCGGCGATGCGGCGCGCGCGGTCGATCGGGCCCAGCGCCTCGCGGATGGCGTCGAGGAGATGGGCGGTGCCCTCGCGCGTCGGCTGGAGGAAGGCGCCCGGCGGGGGTACGACGCGCGCCGCGCCGAGCGTCTGGGCCGGCGGGCGGTGGGTGATGGTGATCTCGCCCGCGCCCGACCCGTCCGTGACGGCGAGGACGGCGAGGCGGGCGAGGCCGGCCTCGGCGGCCATGGCGGGCAGGCGCGCGGCGGTGGGGCCGTCGGGCGGGCGCGCGCCCTCGATGGCGGCGTCGATCCCGCCCTCGGCCTCGGTCAGCGTGATGCGGAGCGTCCCCTTGCGGCTGGCGAGCGCGGTGACGAGGGGGGCGAGGCGCGGGATCGCGGCGGTGAGCGCCGGCGTGGCCACGGGGCAGTCGGTGACGGCGACGATCTGGTCCGAGCCGCGCTGGCGATAGCCGATGAGCGTGCCGTTCCTGAGCCGCCGGGCCCCGAGGGCGATGCGCCGGCGCGAGCGTTCGGGGACGGTGAGGATGGGGCGGACGGGCGCGTCGAGCCCCTGCGCGGTGAGTGACTGGGCGGCGAGGGCAGAGGCGCCGCGCTCGGTCTTGAAGCGGGCGACGAGGGGCGCGGCGGCGTGCTGCAGCGTGCAGCCGCCGCAGGTCGCGGCATGCGGGCATGGCGGGCGGACACGCTCGGGCGCGGGCGCGAGGATGCGGATGGGCGGGCCGGGATCGACACGCTCGCCCGGCAGCGTGCCCGGCAGGACGGTCGCGCCCGACATGCCGTCGCCCGCCGCGCCCAGACGGTCGACGGTGACGCCCCCAGGCGCGCCTTCGGCGCGCATGTCGGCGGGACGGGTGGCGGGGCCTCCGGCTTCGCCTGCGGCAGGAGGACGGGGGTGGCCGGTCATGGGGCGGTGTCTCCGGCGGCGGGCGCGAGGCGGGCGGCCAGCAGGAACTCGGTATTGCCGTCGCCACCCTGGATCGGGCTCTCGCACTGGCCGATGGGGGTCCAGCCGGCCCCGGCGATGAAGGCGGTGACGCGGTCGAGGGCGCGGGCACGCAGGGCCGGGTCGCGGACGATGCCGCCGCGGCCGACGCCCTGGCGGCCGACCTCGAACTGCGGCTTGACGAGGAGGACGGCGGTGGCGCCGGGCCGGGCGAGCGCGAGGGGCGCGGGCAGCGCCTTGAGGAGCGAGACGAAGGCGAGATCGGCGGTCAGCCAGTCGTAGGGCGCCACGAGGCCCGGCGGGATCGCGCGGGCGTTGGTGCCGTCGAGGCGGGTCACGCGCGGGTCGGCGGCGAGGCGGGGGTGGAGCTGGTCGCGTCCGACATCGAGGGCGGTGACGCGGGCGGCGCCGCGGGCCAGCAGGACCTCGGTGAAGCCGCCGGTCGAGGCGCCCAGGTCGAGCGCGTGGCCCGAGGGCGCGAGGCCGAAGCGGTCGAGGGCGTGAAGGAGCTTCAGTGCACCCCGCGAGACCCAGGCGGCGGCGGGGTCGGCGGCCTCGACGCGGATCTCGGCGCCCGGGGCGACGCTCTCGGCCGGGCGGCGGGCGGGACGGCCGTCGACGGTGACCGCGCCCTCGGCGACGAGGCGCTGGGCGCGTGCGCGGCTGTCGGCGAGGCCGAGCGCGACGAGCCGGCGGTCGAGGCGCCCGGGCGCTGCGGCCGGGTCGGGGGATGCCGCCGCGCCGGGCGCTGCGGGACGGCCCGTCGGCGCGGCGCCCGCGGACGGGAGGGTCCCGGCGGAATCGTCTGCCGCCTCCCGCTGTCCCGCCCCTGCCCTGCGCCCGACCATGTCCGCTCCCCCCCGCGCGGCCCTCGCCGCGCCGCCACGCTCATGCGCGCTCCGCCGCAGAGTGTGCGATGCAGGGACGATGCTCCCTGACGCAACCCGTGTTAAGCCGATAGGCAGGCGGTCTGGCAAACCGGGAGCGTGTTGCATGGTGGGCGATGACAGGGGCGCCCGGCGCCACGGCGGTCGGCTGATCCTGGTCGTGGGGCCGAGCGGGGCGGGCAAGGACACGCTGCTGGCGGGTACCGAGGCGGCGCTGCAGGGCCGGCCCGGCCTGCGTTTTGCCCGCCGCGCCATCACCCGCCCCGCCGATGCGGGCGGCGAGGACCATGTGGCGATGACGCCGGAGGCCTTTGCCGAGGCGCTGACGCGGGGCGCCTTCCTGTTCCACTGGTCGGCGCACGGGCTCGACTATGGCGTGCCGGCGGCGGTGGGCGACTGGCTGGCGGCGGGTATCGACGTGGTGCTGAACGGCTCGCGCGCGGCGGCACCGGCGATCGTCGCGCGCCATCCGGCCAGCGCCATGGTCACCGTGACCGCGCCCGAGGCGGTGGTGGCAGCCCGGCTGGCCGGACGCGGGCGCGAGGATGCCGAGGCGATCGAGCGCCGCCGCCGGCGCGCGGTGCCCGAGCCGCCGGCGGGGATCCCGCACCGCATGGTGCTGAACGACGCCGACGTCGCGACGGGTGTGGCGCGGCTGACGGCGGCGATCGAGGCGCTCCGCGCCCTCTCAGACGAGGGCTGGGCGCCGCGGATCGTGATGCCGACGAACTGTACGCTGACACCGCCCGGTTCCATGGGCACCTGCCGCAAAGGCGCTCGGCGTCCTAGGAACCGGGCGGTGTCAGCGTACAGTTCGTCGGCATCACGATCCGCGGCGCCCAGCCCTCGTCTG
>JBCBPG010000162.1:0-7828 GCA_039820865.1 Pseudomonadota bacterium | reverse complement strand
GCTTCAGGGACGACTAGAGCATTTTCCAGCCAGACTGACTCAGTCTGGCGACAAGAAAATGCGGCACACAAAAAACCTGGAGCGCGAGACCTGACGCAGTCAGGTCGGCGAGCGCTCTAGGCACCGCCGCCTCCGGGGAGGCAATCGGTGCCGCGGCCACCCCCGCCCGCGTAATCATGCGCGCGGAGAGGTGAGTTTTCCGCGAACGCTGATCCGGGTCCCGCGCAACGGTTCGCCGCTGCGTTAGGCGTGCATTGAGCGATTCGGTCCTATCCTGACGCGGGAGGGTGGCGCCGCCCCGGGGGTCTCCGCCCGGGGGATCTCCGCCGTGCCGCCGGGGCCTGCAGTCAGGCGCCGATCGAGCCGCGCATGTAGGCGGTGTCGTAGAACTCGATGAAGCTGGTCGCCGCGCCGCCCTCGAACTCCCAGACGTCGAGCTTCTCCATGTCGAGAAGCTGCCCGCTCTCGCGGTGGCGCCACTTGATGCGCCCGATGGCCACGACGCGCTCGCCTTCGGCGATGAAGCGGTCGATCCGGTGCTCGATGAGCTCGAAGATCTCGGCGCAGTTGCGGAAGTAGTCGAGCGCGTCCTCGCGCCCGCCGCAGCTGCGCGTGCCGTTGCCCTCCATCACCGCCTCGCAGAGCGTCAGACAGGCGAAGCGCGGGCTCATCAGCGCGGCCCAGCGGTCCAGCGAGGCGCCCCCGGTCTCGTTCCAGGCCTCGTAGCAGGCGGCGAGCCGCGCCACGTTGGTCCCGCTCGACCCGTCCTCCCCGGGTTCGGTCCTCCCCGGCGCAGTCCCCATGCCCCTATCCCCTCAAGCAACCTCGGACCGCTGCGGCATCCCATAGGCGTCCCGGATGAAATTCGCGAGCGCAATGCGTGGCGGGGTGGCCGCGGCGTCGCGACTGTACAGGTTGATGAGCGACTTTGGGAGGGCGGGCAGGCGGCCCTGCGTCTCGATCCGGTCGAATTGGGGGGCCACGGCATCCTCCAGCATCGCGTGTACCGCGAGATCGGCCGAGACGGACGCCTCTACCGTGCGCGTCGAGGCGGTGTCGACTGCCATCTCCCAGGCGATTCCCGTGTCGTCGAGCGCGCGCTGGGCCCAGTTGCGGAAGATGCAGACCCGCTCGAAGGCCAGCCTGAGCGGGCGCTGGCGCCAAGCCTGCCCGCCGGGCGCACCGACCCAGACCAGGCGCTGGGTCGAGAGCGTCTCGCCGCCCGGGCTGACCGCGTCCTCGGTCGTCAGGATCAGGTCGACCTCGCCCGCCTGCAGCTGCTCGCGAAGCCTGGAGGTGTGCGAGGAGAAGAGGTGCAGCCTCACCCTCGGGAACGCCCGGTCGAAGCGCTGCAGCACCGAGGGTATGTGCGGGTAGACGATGTCGGTCGGCACGCCGAAGCGAACCTCGCCTTCGTAGTCGTCGCCCGTGAGCCGCGCCAAGGCCTCGTCGTTGAGCGACAGCATGCGCCGGGCATAGCTGATCAGCTGCTCGCCCTGGGGCGTCGGCACCACGCCGCGGCCGCTGCGGTCGAGCAGCGGCTGGCCCAGCGCTTCCTCCAGGCGCTTCAGCTGCATCGAGACGGCCGACTGGGTGAGGTTGAGCTGATGCGCCGCCCGCGTGACCCCGCCGAGATCGGCGACGGTGACGAGGCTGCGCAGGGCAGTGAGATCGAGGTTCCTGATCATATCACAATCCGTGATGCCAAGGCCAAGGATGTTTCATTTTACTTATGCATGATGCTCTCCCAGATAATCACCATGCCTGATGGATGGCAAGGAAAGCATCACCGTAACGGATGGAGAGAGTCATGTTCATGGATGCCCTGGTCGCCCCCTTCCGACCGCTCGCCGCACGGGTCGCCGCCTTCGACACGCGCGAGGCCGCGGGCCGGGTCGCGGGCCGGGTCGCGGTCTGGCTCAAGGTGATCGGCGAACGTCGCTGCCTGGCCGCGATGGACGACCGGATGCTCGAGGATATCGGCATCAGCCGCCTGGCCGCCGAGGCCGAGCTTGCGCGTCCGGCCTGGGACATCACCAACCGGCGCTGAAGCCCCTGTCGGCGCCTTCTGCCGCCCCTTCGATGGCACCGCCGCCGTCGAGGGGGTAGTCGGCTAGCGCCTCGTAGGCGACCGTCTTGCCGAGGCGCGAGCGATAGAGCGTGAAGCCGCCCACCTCGAAGGGGGCGACCGCGAGCGACAGGCGCTGGGCGACGAAGTGCTGCACGCGCTCGGCGTCCTCGCCCCGCAGCCCCTGACCGAAGCGCGCCAGCGTCACATGCGGCACGAACCGCCCCGCCTTGACGCTGACGCCCGCGCGCCGCGCCGCCTGCTCGACCTTGGCCTGCAGGTGGGCGAGCCCCGGATCGCCCGTCACGCGGGCATGGAGCGAGCTTGGCGTCGCGCCACCGAACAGCCCGACACCGTCAATGGCGATCGAGAAGGCCGGCGCCCGCACGCCCGAGAGCGCGTCGTGCACGTCCTCCAGCACCGTCCCGGGCAGCTCGCCGAGGAACACGAGCGTCACGTGAAAGTTCTCGACCGGCACGGCGCGGCCGACCGGCAGGCCCGCCTGCGCGCCCTCCAGCGCCCAGGCGACGCGGTCCGGCAGGGGCAGGGCGACGAAGGCGCGGATCACCCCTCAACCGCCCCTGCGCGCGCCAGCAGTTCCAGCACCTTCGGCCCGATCGCGTCGACCATGCGCGCCACGCCCTCGGCATTGGGGTGCAGGCCGTCCGACTGGAACAGCGCCCGATCGGCCTCGACGCCCGCCAGGAACGAGGGATGCAGGATCGCGTCGTAGTCGGCCGCCAGTTCCGGGAAGATCGCGTCGAAGGCCTGCTTGTATTCCGGTCCGTAGTTGTTCGGCGCGGCGATGCCCGCGATCAGCACCGGCAGGTCGCGCTCCGCGAGCCCCATAAGCATCGCCTCGAGATTGGCGCGGCTCTCCTCGGGCAGGATCCCGCGGAGCAGGTCGTTGCCGCCGAGCGCGATGATCACCGCGTCGCCGCCCTCGGCCAGCGCCCAGTCGAGCCGCGCGCGCCCGCCCGCCGTCGTGTCGCCCGAGACGCCCATGTTGACCACAACCGCGTCCGCCAGCCCGTTCTCGGCCAGCCAGGCGTCGAGCTGCGGCACGAAGCCCGTGCCCTGCTCCAGCCCGTAGCCCGCCGTCAGGCTGTCGCCGATCGCGACGATCCGCGGCCCCTCGCCAGTGGCCGGGCCAGTGGCCGGGCCCGCTGCGGGATCCGCATCGGCGGGCGTCGATGCCGCGACGAGGAAAAGCAATGCCAGCACCGCGAAGGTGCCCATGCCGGCGTTGCGCGCGCGCCGCCGCGGGCCATGTAACCCGTTCGAACGGCGGGGAGCAGGGACGGCGCAAGGGGCGGCCGATCCCTCCCGGGGCTCGCGGACAGGACGGACGGCACCCATGGCAGACACTCTCATTTCCCTCTCCGGCGTGGGCCTGACCCTGCCAAGCCAGGCGGGCGATGTCGAGATCCTGCGCGGCATCGACCTGGCCGTGGCGGCGCGCGAGAGCCTCGGCATCGTCGGCCCCTCCGGCTCGGGCAAGTCGTCGCTCCTGATGGTCCTCGGCGGGCTCGAGCGTGCGACGTCGGGCTCGGTCAGCGTGCTGGGCGAGGAGCTGACCGCGCTGGACGAGGACGCGCTGGCGCGGCTCCGGCGCGACCGCATGGGCGTCGTCTTCCAGTCCTTCCACCTGATCCCGACCATGACCGCGATCGAGAACGTCGCCACCCCGCTCGAGCTCGCCGGCGCGCCGGACGCCTTCGACCGCGCCTCGACGCTCATGGCCCAGGTCGGCCTCGGCCATCGCGAGGGGCACTATCCCGCGCAGCTCTCGGGCGGCGAGCAGCAGCGCGTGGCGCTGGCCCGCGCGCTCGCCCCCCGCCCGCGCCTGCTGCTGGCCGACGAGCCCACCGGCAATCTCGACGGCAAGACCGGCGAGGCGGTGATCGACCTTCTCTTCGGCCTCACCGGCGAGCATGCCGCGACCCTGGTCCTCGTCACCCACGAGACCCGCCTCGCCGAGCGCTGCGCCCGCGTCGTCAGCATGGAGAGCGGCCGCATCGCCGGCGAGCGCGCCGGCACTGATGCCGCAGGCGCCGGCTCCGGCGCCGGAGGCACCGCCGACAAGACCGTGGCGGCCGCGTGAGCGCCGCGATGCCCCGCGCCCGGATGCTCGCCTTCGCCTGGTCGGTCGCGCGGCGCGAGCTTCGCGGCGGGCTTGCGGGCTTCCGCGTCTTCCTCGCCTGCCTCGCGCTCGGCGTTGCCGGCATCGCCGCGGTCGGCTCGATCACCGCGGCGATCCAGGCGGGGCTGGCGGCCGAGGGGCGCACCATCCTCGGCGGCGACGCCTCGATCACGCTCACCTACCGCCGCGCCTCCGAACCCGAGCGCGCCTGGATGGAGGCCGCCGGCACCGTCTCCGAGGTCGCCGATCTCCGCTCGATGATCGGCACACTCCAGCCCGACGGCTCGACCGCCGAACGCGCCCTGGCCCAGGTCAAGGGCGTCGACGGCGCCTATCCCCTCTACGGCGCGGCAACGCTCGAGGGCGGGCGCCCGCTCCAGGAGGCCATCGCCCGCGACGGTGAGCGCTGGGGCCTCGTCGCCGCCCGCGCCATCGTCGAGCGGCTGGGCCTTGCGGAGGGCGACGCCGTCCGCCTCGGCACCGGCATCTTCACCTTCACCGGCACCATCGACGTCGAGCCCGATGCCGCCGGCGCCGGCATGCAGCTCGGCCCCCGGGTGATCGTCGCGAGCGAGGGGCTGGCCGAGGCCGGGCTCCTCGGCGAGGGCACGCTCTACGAGACCCTCTACCGCCTCCGCCTCGACCCGGCCGCCAGCCTCGATGCGCTGGAGACCGACTTTGCCGGGCGCTTCCCCGAGGCTGGCGGACGCTGGCGCGACCGCGATCGTGCGGCGCCCGGTGTCGAGCGTTTCGTCGACCGCATCGGTGCCTTCCTGATCCTCGTGGGCCTCGCGGCGCTGGTCGTGGGCGGCGTCGGCGTCGGTGCGGCCGTGCGCGGCTATCTCACCCGCAAGGTCCCGACCATCGCCGCCCTGCGGACGCTGGGCGCCCCCGCGGGCACCGTCTTCGCGGCCTATCTGATGCAGGTGGGCGCCATTGCGGCCATCGGCATCGCCGCCGGGATTATCATCGGCGGCGGCGGCGTGGCGCTCGCCGGCCCGCTGATCGCCCAGTCGCTGCCCGTGCCGGCCGAGTTCGCGCTCTACCCCTTTCCGCTGATGGTCGCGGCGCTCTACGGCCTCGTCACGGCGGGGCTGTTCGCGCTCTGGCCGCTCTCCTGGCTCCGCGAAGTGCGCCCGGCCGAACTCTTTCGGCTCCAGGGCGGGGGGCAGGGCGGACTTGGCCGGCTGCCGCGGCCGTCGATGATCGCGCTTCTCGCCGGCGCCACCCTGGCCTTCGGCCTGCTGGTTGCTGCCCTTTCCGGCGCGCCGACGCTGGCACTCGGCGTCATGGCGGGGATCGGGGCCGCGCTGATCGTGCTCCGCGCGCTCGGCTGGCTGATCGCCCGCGGCGCACAGCGGCTGGCGCGCGCGCCGATCTGCCGCCGCCGCCCGGTCCTGCGCCTCGCGCTGGGCGCCATCGGCGCGCCGCAGGGGGGGGCGGTGGACGTGACCATGGCGCTCGGCCTCGGCCTCGGCGTGCTGGCCGCCATCGGGCAGGTCGACCACACGATGCAGCGTCTGGTGACCAACCAGCTGCCCGAGGGCGCGCCCGCCTTCTTCCTGGTCGACATCCAGCCCCACCAGATCGGCCCGCTGGTCGAGCGGCTTGAGGGGATCGAGGGCGTGGGCACCATCGAGACCGCGCCGATGCTGCGCGGCGTTATCACCGAGCTGAAGGGCATCCCCGCCCGCGACGCCCCGATCGACCCTGAGGCCTCCTGGGTGCTCCGCGGCGACCGCGGCGTCAGCTATGCCGCCACGCCCCCGCCCGACATGACGCTGACCGAGGGCGCATGGTGGGCCGAGGACTATGACGGCCCGCCGCTCGTCAGCTTCATCGACGAGGAGGGGCGCCAGCTGGGTCTCGCCCCCGGCGACGAGATCACCGTCTCGATCCTCGGCCGCCCGATCACCGCGACCGTCGCCAACCTGCGCGTGGTCGAGTGGCGGGGGCTCGGCATCAACTTCGTGATGATCATGTCGCCGAACGCACTGCAGGGCGCGCCGCATACCCATATCGCGACCGTCCATGCCGCGACCGGTGCCGAGGGGCCGATCCTGCGCGCGCTGGGGCAGGAGTACCTGAACGTCACCGCCGTCGGCATCCGCGAGCAGGTCTCGAGGCTCTCCGGCGCGCTGGAGGACCTTGGCGGCGCCACCCGCTGGGGCTCGCTCGCCGTGCTGCTGACGGGGCTCGCGGTGCTGATCGGCGCGGCCGGCACGGCGGCCGAGCGGCAGGTGAGCGAGGCGGCGATCCTCAAGGTGCTGGGGGCCGAGCGGCGCACGATCCTGGCGAGCCTGGCGCTGCGTGCAGCGCTCCTCGGCCTCGCTGCGGGGCTGGTGGCGCTCGCCTGGGGGACGATCGCGGCCTGGGCGGTGGCGGTGAACGTGCTCGACACCGAGTTCTGGCCCGCGCCCGGGCAGGCGGCGCTGATCGTCATCGGCGGCGCGGTGCTGAACCTCGTCGCGGGGCTCGCCTTTGCCGCGCGTCCCTTGCGCCTGCGCCCGGCCGGCGTGCTGCGGACACAGGCGGGGTAGGGGACGGAGCAGTCGGCGCGCCACCGCTGATAGGCGCGCCGCATCACCAGTGAGAGGCCCCGGCTGGCAGAGAAGCGCCCGGCGGCCGGAAACCCGCTGCAGGGGCGCCTCGCCGCAAGGGTCGGCGCTTGAAACCAACGGGCGCGCCCGCGATATTCGGCGACAAGGATACGCGGCCGCATGGCCCGTCACATCTGGAGGACATCACGAATGGCTAATCCCCGTTACGCCCAGGGCGCCGTTACCGGCACGCTGAGCGCAGAGATCGATGCCGGGCTCAAGGCCCACATGAACAAGGTCTACGCGCTGATGGCCGGCGCGATGGTCCTGACCGGCCTCTTCGCCTATGTCTTCGGCACCGACCTCGACCGTCTGGTCGACGCCGCGCGCGCCCAGACCGTGCCCGAGACGATCCTGCCGGTCGGCCTGCTCATCACGCTCTACACCCCGCCGATCAGCTATGTCGTGATGTTCGCGCCGCTGATCCTGTGCTTCGTGATGAACCCGGTCATCAACCGTGCCTCGGTCGGCATGGCGCAGATGATGTTCTGGGTCTTCGGCGCGGTGATGGGCATCTCGCTCGCCACGATCTTCGTGCGCTTCACCGACAGCTCGATCGCCCAGGCGTTCCTGGCGACCGCCGGTGCCTTTGGCGCGCTGTCGATCATCGGCTACACGACCAACCGCGACCTGTCGGGCGTCGGCGTCTTCGCCACGATGGCGCTGATCGGCGCGATCGTCCTCGGCCTGCTGAACATGTTCATCTTCGGCTTCGAGGGCTTCTCGACCATCGTGCAGGTCGTCGTTCTGCTCGCCTCGTGTGCGCTGACCGCGTACTTCACGCAGTCGATCAAGAACGAGTACCTGATGATGCGTCAGGCCGGCATGGGCGACGAGATCGAGCGTGGCGCGATCCACGGTGCGCTCGGCCTCTACATCAGCTTCATCAACATCTTCCTGTCGCTGCTGTCGCTCTTCGGCAACCAGGAGTGACGACGCAAACCACCGCGGTCTCGCGGTGAGGGGGAGGGCTGCGGCCCTCCCCTTTTTCGTTGGCGCGGTGGGCAGGCGATTTCG
>JBCBPG010000161.1:0-7839 GCA_039820865.1 Pseudomonadota bacterium | reverse complement strand
TCACCGCCACCTTCTTCGCCCGCTACGCCATCAAGGCGACCTGGGTCTCGCACCGCTTCGGCGAGGTCAGCCAGGGCCAGGACGCGACGCCGATCTGGATCCCGCAGCTGGTCATGTGCGTCGGCACCGTCGTGCTGGCGATCGCGATGTGGGACCATCTCGTGCGCCTGATCCTCGGCCACGAGGTCAAGCTGGGCGCGCCCCTCGAAGAGCCGGAGAAGGGGGCGTGAGCGCCATGCGCCGGCTGGCGGTCGCCGCCCTGGTCGCCATGCTCGCATCGCCGCCCGCCGCGACGGCCGAGCCGCTGACCGCGGGCCGGCTGGCCCAGGCCTGTGCCGGCGGGCCGACGACGGCCGGCCGCCAGATCTGCAGCGGGTTCATCACGGGCTTCGTGGCGGGACAGCGCGCGACCTCGGTCGTCCTGGTCGAGCGCTATGGCAACATCGAGGACCCGGCACAGCGGGCCAGCGTGGCCAAGGTCGTCCTCGCCTACTGCCTCGAGAGCGAGCCCGAAATGGAGGCCGTCGTCGATACCGTCGCCCGCGCGCTGGTCGAGCGGGAGCAGGACCACGGGATGCTGGCCGAGGGCGCCGTCTGGCAGCGCCTGATCGACGCCTATCCCTGCACCAGCAGCGAGGAATAGGGCCGTGGAAGAGATCTACGCCATCGTCATCTTCCTGTTCGTCCTGTTCCTGCTGCTCGGCACCGGGGTCTGGGTCGGGCTCGCGCTCCTCGGCGTCGCCTGGGTCGGCATGGAGCTCTTCACCGCGCGCCCCGCCGGCGACGCGATGATCACGACGATCTGGACCGCCTCGTCGTCCTGGGCGCTGACGGCGCTGCCGCTCTTCATCTGGATGGGCGAGATCCTCTACCGGACGCGATTGTCCGAGGACATGTTCCGCGGCCTCAGCCCCTGGATGGCGGGCCTGCCGGGCGGGCTCGTCCATACCAACATCGTCGGCTGCACGGTCTTCGCCGCGGTCTCCGGCTCCTCGGCCGCGACGCTCACCACCGTCGGCAAGATGTCGATCCCGGAACTGCGCAGTCGCGACTATCCCGAGAAGATGGTGATCGGCACCCTCGCCGGTGCCGCAACGCTCGGCCTGATGATCCCGCCCTCGCTGACGCTCATCGTCTACGGCGTCACGATCAACGAGAGCATCACCAAGCTCTTCATCGCCGGGATCCTCCCCGGTCTCGTGCTGGCGGCGATGTTCATGGGCTATGTCGCGGTGATGTCGCGGCTCAGCCCCGACTTCAATCCCAGGCCCGAGCCCGAGATGAGCTTCGCCGAGAAGCTCCACAACTCGCGCTTCCTGATCCCGCTGATCCTGCTGATCACGCTGGTGATCGGCTCGATGTATCTCGGCTTCGCCACCGCGACCGAGGCGGCGGCCTTCGGCGTGCTCGGCGCGCTGGCGCTGGCGGCGGGGCAGGGCTCGCTCACCGTCTCGACCTTCGTCGACAGCCTGCTCGGCGCCACGCGCACCTCGGCGATGATCGCGCTGATCCTGGCGGGCGCGGCGTTCCTGTCGCTCTCGATGGGCTTCACCGGCCTGCCGCGCGGCCTCGCCGACCTGATCGGCGCGCTCGAGCTCTCGCGCTTCGAGCTCCTGATGGCGCTGCTGGTCTTCTACATCATCCTCGGCTGCTTCCTCGACGGGATCTCCTCGGTCGTGCTGACCATGGCCGTGGTCGAGCCGATGATCCGCGAGGCCGGGATCGACATCATCTGGTTCGGGATCTTCATCGTCGTGGTGGTCGAGATGGCGCAGATCACGCCGCCGATCGGCTTCAACCTCTTCGTCCTGCAGGGCATGACCAATCACGAGATGACCTTCATCGCCCGCGCCGCGGTGCCGATGTTCCTCATCATGGTTGTGATGGTCTTCGTCCTGATCGCCGTCCCCGGCCTCGCCACCTGGCTGCCCGAGAACATGGCGCAACGCCCGGGCTAGAGCATTTTCCAGCCAGACTGACTCAGTCTGGCGACAAGAAAACGCGGCAAACAAAACAACCTGGAGCGCGAGACCTGGCGCAGTCAGGTCGGCAAGCGCAATAGAGCGGTTTCCGACCGGACGGAAACGCCCACGCTCGCACCCTCCCACGTCATCGTAGACGCGATCCCGTTACCTTTCGGCGAACGCTGCCGGACGCGCGGACGCAACGGGATGTTCATCCGCATGGGCCTATCCTGACGCGGGAGGGCAGGGCACCCGAGCTCACGTCAGGCCAGACCCTGCCCCAGGCGTAACCTCCCGCGCAGGTGGGCGCCTCAGCCCGCCGTCAGCCATGCTCGCCGCGCCGATGCCCTTCCACGGCAAGCGCATGGTCCTCGCCTGCCTCGATACGCGCCTCGACACCTTTTCAGACCGGGGCCGCTGGCCCGCAGGGTGCGTGGGGCGCACCGCCGACGGGCGCCGGCCCGTCACTCCCGGACGCGGGGCGTGACCTCCATCTCGATCACCGCGTCGCCGCGCTCGACCACCGCGCCGATGGTCTCGCCGGGCTTCAGCCCGTTCAGGACGCGGACGAAATCGTAGATGTTGGCGAGGTCCTGGCCGGCGAGGCCCATCAGGACGTCGCCGCCCTGCATGCCGGCCTCCTCGGCCGGGCCGCCCTTGACGACACCGCTGAGCGGCACGCCGACCTGCCCCTCCTCGGCATAGTCCGGGATGGTGCCCAGGAAGACGCCGGCCATGCGCCGCCCACCCTCGCTGTTCGGCCGCTCGCGCTCGACATAGGCGGGCTCCTCGGCGTCGGTCGCACGGGCGCGGGCGATCAGCGCGACGAAGCGGGCGATGTCCTCCAGCCCCGCATAGTTCAGCTTGTCCGCCGTGTCGCCGGGGCGGTGATAGTCGCCATGCGCGCCGGTGAAGAGCGACAGGATCGGCACGCCCGCGAGGTAGAGCTCGGTCGCGTCGGTCGGCAGGTAGGTGTCGGGATTGGTCACGATCGGCAGGCCGATCACGGCGTTGCGCCGCTCGATCTCGCGGTCCCAGACGGGCGAGGAACCGGTGCCGGCGGCCACCAGCCGGTCCTCGAGCCGGCCGACCATGTCCATGTTGATATAGGCGCTCACGCTGTCGGCCAGCGTCTCGACGCCCTCGGCCTCGAGCCGGGCATTGACGAAATGCGAGGCGCCGAGGAGGCCCAGCTCCTCGCCCGACCAGGCGGCGAAGACGATGTCGCGCTCGCCCGTGAGCCGGCCCTCGGCATGGAGCGCGGCGAGATGCTCGGCCACCTCGATCAGCGCCGCGACGCCCGAGGCGTTGTCGTCGGCGCCGGGATGGATCTGGCCCACCTCCTCGCCGCGCGCCAGTGAACCCGACGTCTCGCCCCGGCCGAGATGGTCGACATGGGCGCCGATCATCAGCGGCGCCAGCGCCGCCTCGCCCTCGGTCAGGTCCAGCCGCGCCAGCACGTTGCGCCCGGTCCGTGTCTCGAAGTCGAGCGCGATCCCGGCGCTGGCCTCGACGCCGATCAGCCGCCGCGGCGCGGCCTCGCCCGCGGCGATGGCGGCGGTGGCCTCGTCCAGGTCGCCCAGGATCGCCAGCATCCGCGCCGCGCTCGCCCGGTCGACGGCCACGACCGGCAGCGTCGCATGGCCCGAGGTCGCCTCGTAGGTCAGTCGCGGCAGGGTGTCGTCGAAACCCTCGTCCGGCGGCGGCGCCACGATCAGCCCCGCCGCCCCCCGCGAATGCGCGACCGAGGCGCGGTAGCGCAGATCGGCAAAGCGGCTGAGCGCGGTCCGCTCCTCGGCGTCCAGACCGGACGGCAGCCCGCGCCAGATCAGCACCCAGGACCCGGCGACATCGACATCGCCATAGCTGTCGAGCCCGCCGCCCGGCGCCACGATCCCGTGGCCCGCGAAGACGACATCGGTCATCTCGACCGGGCCGGTGGTGGAGAAGGCGAGCGGGCGCCAGGCCTCGTCCAGCGTCAGCGGCTGTGCGGCGCCATCGACCGAGACCGTCAGCGTGTTGCCCCCGGCCAGCGACACGCCGGACGTGAAGTCGAAGGGCTGGAAGAAGCCGTCGGTGCCCGCGGGGTCGAGGCCGAGGCGCTCGAAGAGCCGGGCGACATAGGCCGTCGCCAGCCGCTCGCCGCCGGTGCCCGTCAGCCGGCCCTCCATCGCGGGATCGGTCAGCGCGGCGACATGGGCACGCAGATCCGCCTCGACGATCGCGCCGTCGGTCTCGGGCAGCACGGCGCGGTCGTCGCGCCCCGGTTCGCGCCCCGGTACGCGAGGGGGCGCATCGGCCAGCAGCGCCAGCGCGCCCTCGTGGTCCCAGTCGGCGACGAAGAGCTGGCTCTGCCGCTCGGGCGTGGCGTTGGATGTCCACGACAGCGTCCCGCCGTCCGGCGTGAAGGTGGCCAGCCCGTCGAAGCCCTCGCGGTCGCTCACCCGCACCGGCTCCCGCTCGCCCGCCGCATCGACGATGTAGAGCTCGAAGTTCGCGAACCCCTGCGCGTTGGTGGCAAAGACCAGGTAGTCGCCCGAGGGGTGGAAGAACGGCGCCCAGGAGAGGTGGCCCATCGCCGTGATCTGCCGCTCCTCGCGCGTCTCCATGTCCATGGTGAAGATCTCGGCCGTCGCCCCGTCCGCGCCGAAGCGGCGCCAGGTGATGTGGCGCCCGTCCGCGCTCCAGAACGGCCCGCCGTCATAGCCGGGCGCCTCGGTCAGCCGCTCGACGTTCGAGCCGTCGGCATCCATCACGTAGAGGTCCATGAAGAAGGCCGGGTCGCGCTCCAGCCGCGCCTGCGCGTCGTCGCTCAGCGCGCGCCCGTAGGCCTCGCGGTTCGAGGCGAAGACGATGCGGCTGCCATCGGGCGAATAGGCCCCCTCGGCGTCGTAGCCGGGCGTGTTGGTCAGGTTGCGATAGGTGCCGCTGCCGATCACCGTCTCGACGATCTCGTAGGCGGGGTCGTAGTCCCAGGCATAGCGCCGCGTCTCGCCCGATGCGCGGAAGTCGATCTCCGCCTGCATCTTGGCCTCGGCCTCCGGGTCCAGATGCGTCGAGGCGAAGAGCGCCCGTTCGCCATCCGGGTGCAGCCAGCCGCAGGTCGTCTTGCCGATGCCCGGCGAGACCCGCGCCACGTCGCCGGTCTCGAGATCGAGGTGGTACATCTGGAAGAACGGGTTGCCCGGCTCGCGCTCGGACTGGAAGATCATCGCGCGCCCGTCTGCCGAGTAGTACCCCTCGCCCGCGCGCCGCCCCTCGAAGGTCAGCTGCCGCGCGCCGGAGATCGGCGAGCCGATCGCAGGCCCCGTCTCCCCGGCCGCGACCGGCGGCGCGGCCACCTGGGTGCCGAGCGCCCATGACAGCGGCACGGCGACGAGAGCGGCAAGGGCGGCGCGCAGGACGGCAGTATCCATCATCGTCTGTTCCCGGTTTCGCGCCCAGATCCCGGCGCAGTCTTCGACAAAGGTAAGCATCTCCGCCGGCCCGGCCACGGCTGCGACATCCTTCCACGCCCCGCGCAGGGCATGGTGCCAGGGCGGCGGCCCCTCGCCGGCGGGCGCGCAGGCCGGAGAAGGTGGTCTGCGCGCCCGCCAGCGGGACCGCGACGCCGGATGGCCCCGCCGGGGCCGGTGCGTGCCATCCCCGGCGCCACCATCGCCAAACCCCTGAAAGGAAATCGCTTTCCGTGGGGTGCCGGCATGTTGTCGCGCGCCGGCGATCGCCTGGCGCGGCGCCCGGGTCGTCTACGCTGCCGAGGGTGTCGGTATCGGGCTTGACAGGACACGGTCGTGTCAGCGTTCTGATACATGCGAAGGTGTCCGGCGCGCGGTGTCCCGCGGGCCGGGTGAAAAGGGAAGTCGGACGCGGCCGATCCAGTTCGGAGACCGCCAGCCGACGCCGCCCCCGCGACCGTGAGCGGCGCGGTCCTGCCATCCGCCACTGGGTGCCCGCCACGGGCCCCGGGAAGGCGGCGGGACCGGCGGGCTGGGCCGAGGCCCCGCCCGGACGCCGCGAGCCGGGAGACCTGCCTCGCCCCGCGCCCGGATGCCCCCTGGCAGCCGGCACGGGCCATGTCGCCGGGCGGGGTGCCCCGGGCGGACGCTGCCGGCCCGCGTGGTCGGGGCGCACGCGCGGTGATCCTCCCCCAGGACCAGAGAGAGCACCGATGCGCACGATTTCCGCCACTCCCTTCCTCGCCACGCTGGCCGCCGTCACCCTGGTCGCCGCCACCCTCGCCGCCGGGCCCGCGCTTGCCCACCACCCGCTCGCCGGCGCGCCGATGACGACGTTCTCGCACGGTGTCCTGTCGGGCATCGGCCACCCGCTGCTCGGCGTCGACCACCTGTTCTTCGTGCTGGCGGTGGGCATCGCCTCTGCCTTCACGCCGGCGCGCCTGCTGGCGCCCCTCGGCTATGTCGGCGGCATGGTCGCGGGCGTGGCGCTGATCCTCGCCGGCGTCGCGCTGCCCATGGTCGAACCGGTGATCGCGCTGTCGCTGGTGATCGTCGGCGGGCTGGTGATGAGCGGGCGCAGCCTGCGGGTGGCCCCGCTGGTGGCGGTGGTCGCGGTCCTTGGCCTGTTCCACGGCTGGGCCTTCGGCGAGAGCCTGGCCGGCGCCGAGGGTGGCGCCGCGATGGGCGTGACCGCGGGCTACCTGATCGGGCTCGCCGCCTGCCAGTGGGCGATCGCGGTCGCGGCCGGCCATGCCGTCACCGGCCTGCTCGGCGCCAGGGCGGCAAGCGCCACGGCGGCCCGCCTCTCCGGCGCGCTGGTCGCAGGCGCGGGCGCCTTCCTGGTGCTCGAGGTCGTCGAGGGCGCCGCCTTCGCCGCCCTAGGCCTCGCCTGAGGCACCCCGTCGGGGCCGGGGCGACCCGGCCCCCCCCCCGCTTCCTACACCCCGCTTCCCGCGCCCCTACTTCAGCGCCCCCATTACCGCGCCCCCAGAACCGCGCCACGGAGGCCTTGATGGCCAAGATCCCCGCCACCGTCGTCACCGGCTTCCTCGGCGCCGGCAAGACCACGCTGATCCGCCACCTCGTCGAGAACGCCGGCGGGCGGCGCATCGCGCTGGTGATCAACGAGTTCGGCGATCTCGGCGTCGACGGCGAGATCGTGAAGGGCTGCGGCATCGAGGGCTGCGCCGAGGAGGACGTGGTCGAGCTCTCCAACGGCTGCATCTGCTGCGCGGTCGCCGACGACTTCCTGCCCGCGCTCGAGATGCTGCTCGCGCGCGACCCCGCGCCCGACCACATCGTGATCGAGACCTCGGGCCTCGCGCTGCCCCAGCCGCTGGTGCGCGCCTTCGGCTGGCCGGACGTGCGCACGCGGGTGACGGTCGATGGCGTGATCGCGGTGGTCGACGGCCCGGCGGTGGCCGAGGGCCGCTTTGCCGCCGACCCCGACGCCGTCGCCGCCCAGCGCGCGGCCGACGAGACGCTGGACCATGCGACGCCCCTGGCCGAGCTCTTCGAGGACCAGCTCGCCTCGGCCGACATGATCCTGGTGAACAAGGCCGACCTGATGGCCGAGGGCGCGGCCGCCCGCGTCGCCGCCGAGCTCGGCGCGCGCACCCGTCCCGGCGTGACCGTCACGCCGACCGAGCGGGGCACCGTGCCGGTCACCGTCCTCCTCGGCCTCGCCATGGGCGCCGAGGACGATCTCGCCGCCCGCGCCGAGGTCCACCACCGCCACGACGATAATCACCACGACGACGATCACCACCATCACGACGACGACCACCACGACCACGATCATCACCATGACCACGGGCATGACCATGGGCACGATCATGGGCACGACGCCTTCGAGAGCTTCGTCGTCGATCTGTCCCCCGTCGCCGACCCGGGCGCGCTGGCCGACAGGGTGCAGGCGG
>JBCBPG010000160.1:0-7857 GCA_039820865.1 Pseudomonadota bacterium | reverse complement strand
GTGGCCGAGGCCGGGCGAGCGCCCGCGCGAGGAGCGGCTGCTGTCCAACATCGTGCTGATGGGCATGGGCGAGCCGCTCTACAACACCGATGCCGTGCGCGACGCCATGCTGGTGGCGATGGACAACGAGGGCCTCAGCCTCTCGCGCCGGCGCATCACGCTCTCGACCAGCGGTGTCGTGCCGGAGATCGGGCGCTGGGGGGCCGAGGCGGGCACGCTGCTGGCGATCTCGCTCCATGCGACGACCGACGACCTGCGCGACGTGCTGGTGCCGATCAACCGGAAATACCCGCTCGAGGCGCTGCTGCAGGCCTGCCGCGACTACCCCAGGCTCTCGAATGCCGAGCGGATCACCTTCGAATACGTGATGCTGAAGGGCGTGAACGACGCCGATGCCGATGCCAGGCGGCTGGTCGGGCTGATCGCGGGCATCCCGGCCAAGATCAACCTGATCCCGTTCAACCCCTGGCCGGGGAGCCCCTACGAGCGCTCCGACTGGGACCGCATCGAGGCCTTCGCCGAGATCGTGAACCGCGCGGGCTATGCCTCGCCCATCCGCACCCCCCGCGGCGACGACATCCTCGCCGCCTGCGGCCAGCTCAAGTCCGCCACCGAACGCGGCCGCAAGACCGCCGCCCAGATCGCCGCCGAAACCGGCGCCTGAGACCGATCCCGGCGGTACGGGTCACGCAGCCCGGGGTCTGTCGCGGCCTGCGGGGTTTGCGACCTCGCTCCCTCCCTGCGTTATCATGGGCCGCTCGAGGTAAAGATCCTGTTGCGCCCCGCGACGTAGCAGCGTTCGCTCAATCGTAACGGGATGGCGCCCATGATGACGTGGGTGGGGGCGAGCCCTTCCGGGCTCGCGAGGCCCGGATCGCACCCAGGCCGCGTCAGGAGAGCCAGATCGCGAGACCTTCGCCTGCCTTGGCCCGCGCGACGATGAAGGCGGTGGTCTCCGTGGCGCGGTCCAGCACCTCGGCCGGCAGCGTCGGGTCCTCGGTCCAGTGGCCGGGGTAGAGCTCGGCCGCCGCCATCGCGGCCGGGTCCAGCCGGGTCTCGAGCGCCGCGCGGTCGAGGGGGACGAGGTGGTCGGCGACCGCCTGCGTCTCGGCCGGGGTGGCGACGCGGAGGGGGCCGTAGCCGATGTCCTCGCCGATCTCGCGCCCGCCGAGGAGGACGCCGGCAGGCAGGGCCGTCGTCTCTGCATCGCCCGCCAGCAGCCAGTGCACCCCGTGCCAGGCCTTGTCGAGGTCGAGCCGGGGGCGGGGCGGCGTGGCCGGTTTCCAGAGGTCGGGCATCGGGTCCACCGGCTCGGCCGCGGCGCGCCCGGCGACCACGCGGATCAGCCCGCGCAGCACCCGGCCGCGGATCCCGCCCCCCGCGAAGGGGTCGTCGCCGGCCATCTCGGCGGCCGGGTCGAGCCCCTCGGCGGCCAGCATGAAGCCCTCGGTGCTGCCGGGATGTGCATCGAGCGTCGCGATCTCGTCCCCGCCGATCGCGGCCAGCGTCATGATCATGCTCACGGGCGTGTCCTCCCCCACTGTTTCCCCGACGGCAGTCTAGCAGGAACCGCGCCCGGACGCGTCGGCCATCGATCGCCGGCTGCGGGACGTTGACGAAGGCGCCTCGGCGCGGGAGCCTGCCCGCCATGGCCGAGGGCGACGTCATCTGGCTGGAGCTGAACGCGCAGCGCGCCGCCCGCGCCGTGGGGTTCTGGCGCGACCTGATGGGCTGGGACGTCGGCGCGATGCATGTCGCGCCCTGGGGCATGCTGGCGGTGTTCCGCCAGCGCGGCACCGCCTTCGGGCTTGCCTTCAACGCGATGGGGGCCTTCGCGCCGCCGCGCTGGCTGCCCTCGTTCGAGGGTGATGTCGCGGCGGCGGCGGCGCGGGTCACCGCGGCGGGGGGCGAGGCGGCGGGCGCGCCCCAGCGCATCCCCGGCCACGGCACGGTCGTCACCTTCCGCGATCCGGCCGGTGCGCTGGCCAAGGTGATCGCGCCGGAGGGAGGGCTGCCCGATGCCGGCCCGGGCGGCATCCTGGGCGCCGGTCTCTGGGCGCGGGGGGCGACGGCGCTGGCCCCGTTCTACGCCGGCCTTCTGGGCCGCGAGGCGCGCGAACCGGTCGAGGCGGGGATGGGCGGGCGCGTCACCCTGCTGGCGGGGGACAAGGGCGCGCGGCCGCTCTGGCTCCACGATGTCGACTACGAGGTCACGCCGCCGCGCTGGGTCCCGGTGTTCCACAGCCTCGCGCCGCGGGGCGACGGGCGGCGGGCCGAGATCCTGGGCGCCACCGTCCAGGTCCCGCCCTGGGATCCGGGCGCCGGCCCGGCCGCGGCGCTCGGCCTCGCGGTGGCGGGCGTCTGGAGCGATCCCGCGGGCGCCGATTTCGCGCTGGCCCGGCCGTCGGAGCACGGGGCAGACCCCTGATGCCGCTCACCAACCGCGTGACGCCGATGGGTGAGATCGTCGCGGCGCCCTGGCGCGGTGGGCTGGTCGGCAATCGCGGCGTGCTGCATGTCGAGGGGCCGGACGGGCCGGTGATGGGGCGGCGTCTCTGGGCGCACCAGGCCTGGGTCGCCTGCCGGCTGGAGTTCCGCGGGCGCTGGCGCGAGCCCATGCTGCCCGGGCGCTGGACGGCGCTGTTCTTCTGGGACGAGGCGGCGGCCTTCGCGGCCGGCCACCTGCCCTGCGGCGAGTGCCGCCATGCCGATCACCGCCGCTTCGTCGAGGCCTGGGAGGCCGCCGGCCAGCCCGGCCCCCGCGCGCCCGAGCGCCACCGCGCCATGCACCGCGCCCGCGTGCGCCGCGACCGATCGCGCGTGACGGTCGAGGCCGAGGCGGCCGGCCTGCCCGACGGTGTCTTCATCCTCGCCGAAGATGGCGCCGCGCTGCTCTGGCAGGCGGCCCTCCACCCCTGGACGCCCGGGGGTGGCTATGGGGCCCCTCGCCCCCGCCCGGCGGGGCGGGTCAGGCTGCTCACGCCGGCCCCGGCGGTGGCGGCGTTTCGTGCGGGCTATGTCCCGGCCGCCCGGCTCGGCGAGGCGTAGGCGCCTGACGGTCCGGCGTGGCGGCGGGAGAGGACACGGCGCAGCGGCTCGTCGACCCCGTAGGTGAGCAGCGCCGCCGCGACAAGGACGCAGAGGACGGCGAAGAGACCCGCGATCGTCTCGTCGCCGTCGAGAGGCCCGTCGACCGCGAGCTTCGCTGCCCCGAGCGCGAACAGGATCACGGGCACATGGATGATGTAGATGGCGTAGGAGAGCCGGCCCAGGTGGTCGGCGACGGGCAGCAGCGCACGCGGCAGCGCCATGCGCAGCCCGAGCGTCACGAAGACCGGGAACACGACGCAGACCCAGAGGAGTTGGAGCCCCGTCGCCCCGGAGGGGATCGCGACGAAGGCGGCGGCGATGGCGGCGGCGATGGCGGCGGGGACGGGCCCAGGCCAGAGCGCCGGCACCCGCGCCAACGCCAGCCCGCCAAGGCAGCGCCAGATGATGACCCCCAGCGTGAAGGAGAACCAGAACCGCGCGACCCCGCCCGGCAGCGTCTCCTCGTTCCAGCCGAGATCGAGCGTGCCGTAGTGCCTGGCCGCGACGCAGAGCAGGGCGAACGATGCCCCGGCGATCACGCCCAGCATCCAGGTGCGCAGATGGCAGAGCAGGAGTGCCCAGACCAGGTTGAACCAGAACTCCATGCTGAGCGACCAGGCCGAGGGCGCGAAGGGAAACATGCCCTGCTCGTTGCCGAGCCAGGGCAGCAGCAGCGCCGTCGCCGGCAGCGCGGCGACGATCGCGGCGACCGTCGGGTGGTCGTCATGCCCCATCGCGATCTTTGCCACGACATAGGCGATGCCGATGGATGACGCGATCAGGTAGAGCGGAAACAGCCGGATCGCCCGGACGCGCACGAAGCGCCAGAAGCCGAGCGTGCCGTCGACGATACGCGCCTCGTAGGCCTTGGCGACGACCACGCCGCTGAGGAGAAAGAAGAAGTCGACGGCGAGAAAGCTGCCCTGCAGCCAGCCCGGATTGCCGAACCAGAGCTTGAGGTGGAAGGCGAGGACGGCAAGGGCCGCAAGGCCGCGCGCGCCGTCCAGCACGGCAAAACGATGGGTCACAATCGCACCAACTCAAAATGACGCAAAACAATTGCGAAAACGGTGCCGGTTGCGCTGCGTCGATGTCAAGCGATCTTGCGATATCGCAGTTTCCCGGGGCGGCCGTCCGGGGCAGGCTGGCAGGGTCGTCTGGCAGGGTCGTCTGCTGGGGCGTGGGCGCGGCGTTCCGGTGAGAAACCCCGAAAGACCGATCGCGGCGACCAGCCGCGATTCCGCTTACTTCACTTCGCCGGGCTGGGGCTGGGCGAGGTTGTCGAGCTGGGCCATGCCGGTGACGTGGAAGCCGGCATCGACGAAGAGCGTGTCGCCCGTGGTCGAGGCGCCGAGGTCCGAGAGCAGGTAGAGCGCGGCGCCGCCCACGTCCTCGAGCCGGGCGTTGCGGCGCAGCGGGCTGTTGTCCTGCGTCGCCTTGAAGACCCGCCGCGCGCCGCCGACGGCCGAGCCCGCCAGCGTGCGCATCGGCCCCGGGCTGATCGCGTTCACCCGGATCCCGCGGGGGCCGAGATCGTTGGCGAGATACCGCACCGAGGCCTCGAGCGCCGCCTTGGCCACGCCCATGACGTTGTAGTTTGGCAGCACCCGCGTCGAGCCGAGATAGGTCATCGTCACCAGCGCGCCGCCGTTCGGCATCATCTCGGCCGCCCGGCGCGAGACGTCGACGAAGCTGTAGCAGCTGATGTCCATGGTGCGCAGGAAGTTGGCGCGCGTCGTGTCGGCAAAGCGGCCCGTCAGCTCGGCCTTGTCGGAGAAGGCGATGGCGTGGACCAGGAAATCCATGCTGCCCCAGGCCTCGGCCAGATGGGCGAAGACCGCGTCGAGCGAGGTCTCGTCAGTGACGTCGGCGTTCAGGATATGCCGGGCGCCCACGCTCTCGGCCAGCGGGCGCACGCGCCGCTCGAAGGCATGGCCCTGGTAGGTGAAGGCGAGCTCGGCCCCGTGGCCGGCCAGCATTCGCGCCACGCCCCAGGCGATCGAGTGGTCGTTCGCCACCCCCATCACCAGCCCGCGCTTGCCCGCCATCAGCCCGCCGCCCGTTGCTGCGGGGGGCTCGGACGCCATCTCACCTGCCATCGGCCGTCTCCTCCCGCACGGTCAGTCGCCGTGGAACCGGCTGATCGCCAGTGTCGCGTTGGTGCCGCCGAAGCCGAAGCTGTTGGAGAGCACGGTGTCGAGGCCGGCGCCGTCGATGCGGGCGGTGACGGGGGCCGTGCCCTCGAACTCGGGGTCCAGCGTCTCGACATTGGCCGAGGCGGCCACGTAGTCGCCCTGGAGCATCAGCAGGCAGTAGATCGCCTCCTGCACGCCGGTCGCGCCCAGCGAGTGGCCGGTCAGCGACTTGGTCGAGGAGAAATGCGGGATGCCGCCGCCCGTTCCCGGGCCCCCGTCCTGGCCGCCGAAGACCTCGCGGATGGCGGCGACCTCCTTCTGGTCGCCGACGGGTGTCGAGGTGCCGTGGGTGTTGATGTAGTCGACCCGCCGCTCGCCCAGCGTCGACAGTGCCATGCGCATGCAGCGCACGGCGCCCTCGCCGGACGGCGCGACCATGTCGTAGCCGTCGGAATTGGCGCCGTAGCCGGTGATCTCGCCGTAGATCCTGGCGCCGCGGGCCCTGGCGCGCTCGAGATCCTCGAGCACCACCACGCCCGCGCCGCCGGCGATGACGAAGCCGTCGCGGCCCTGGTCATAGGCGCGCGACGCCTTGTCGGGCGTGTCGTTGTACCGGGAGCTCATCGCGCCCATGGCGTCGAACAGGCAGGAGAGCGTCCAGTCCAGCTCCTCGCCCCCGCCCGCGAAGACGATGTCCTGCTTGCCCCAGGCGATCTGCTCGGCCGCGTTGCCGATGCAGTGCGCCGAGGTCGAGCAGGCCGAGGTGATCGAGTAGTTGAGCCCCTTGATCTTGAAGGGCGTCGCCAGCGTGGCCGAGTTGGTCGAGCTCATCGTGCGGGGCACCATGAGCGGGCCCATCTTGCGCGGGCCCTTCTCCCTGGTGATCGTCGCCGCCTGGAACAGGTTCCTGGTCGACGGTCCGCCCGAGCCCATGACGAGGCCGGTGCGCTCGTGGCTCACCTCGCCCTCGCCGAGGCCGGCATCGGCGATCGCCTGCTCCATCGCGATGTAGTTCCAGGCCGCCCCGTCGCCCATGAAGCGGCGGATGCGCTTGTCGACCCGCGCCTCGACGTCGATCTCGGGCTTGCCGTGCACCTGGCAGCGGAAGCCGAGCTCGGCATAGTCGGGCGCATGCACGATGCCCGACCGGCCCTCGCGCAGCGACGTGTCGACCTCGCCCGCGTCGTTGCCGATGGACGAGACGATCCCGATCCCGGTGATCACCACCCGGCGCATGGGCGCCCTCCTGTTCGCTGGGGCGCGTACGCCGCGGTTCCGGCGCCGTCGCCCCGTCGTCTGATGCGGGCGCCGCCGCCGGCGGTCAGGCGGCGCTGGCCTCGGCCTCGGTGAAGAGGCCGACGCGCATGTCCTCGGTCTGGTAGATCACTTCGCCGTCGGCCTCCATCGTGCCGTTGGCGATGCCGAGCTTGAGCTTGCGGTCGATCACGCGGGTCAGGTCCACGGTGTAGCGGACCAGCTTGACCGTCGGCGTGACCATGCCGGTGAACTTGACCGAGCCGACGCCGAGCGCGCGGCCGCGGCCGGCCATGCCCTTCCAGCCGAGCCAGAAGCCCGTCAGCTGCCAGAGCGCGTCGAGCCCGAGACAGCCGGGCATCACCGGATCGCCGATGAAGTGGCACTTGAAGAACCAGAGGTCCGGCTTGACGTCGAGCTCGGCCACCACCTGGCCCTTGGACGAGGCGCCGCCATCGGCGCTGATCCGGGTGATGCGGTCGAACATCAGCATCGGCGGCGCGGGGAGCTGCGCATTGCCGGGACCGAACAGCTTGCCCTCGGCACAGCGGATCAGGTCGTCGTAGTCGAAGCTGGCGGCGTGCGCCGTCATGGGCAGACCCCCTTGGCCGATTTCGCGCCGCATAGCAGAGCGCCGGGTGCTGCGGCAAGGGCACGCGGCAACCTCGTGTCCGTGCAGCATGCGGCGACCGTGCGGGTGCGGCGGAAGGGCCGGGCGTGTCGCGGGGCCGGCCCGGCCGAAGCGCAGCGCGGCGGCCACTTGGCATGCGCTGCTCATCCGGTTTTGCGAAAACCGGTGCGGTTGTGCTAGGCGTTGCACTGCACTGAAGCGGCAGGGACACGCCATGGGCGAGCGTGCAGGGCCCCAGGCCACCGACGCGGTGGCGCGGGCCCGGGAATGGCTGGGCAGGGCGGGGCTGCGACCGACGCGCCAGCGCGTGGCGCTTGCCTCGCTGCTGGTGGGCGACGGGCGCAACCGCCACGTCACGGCCGAGTGGCTGTTCGAGGCGGCGGCCGGGGCGGGCGAGAAGGTGTCGCTGGCCACCGTCTACAACACGCTGCGCTGCTTTACCGAGGCCGGGCTGATCACCGAGGTCAGCGTCGATGCCGCGCGCAGCTATTTCGACACCGATGTCAGCGACCACGCCCACTACTTCTGGGAGGACGAGGGCCGGCTGAGCGATGCGCCCGCCGACGCGATCCGCGTCGAGAGCCTGGCCCCCGCGCCCGAGGGCGCCGAGATCTCCAAGATCGACATCGTCATCCGCCTCCGCCGCGCCTGAGCGGGCTGATCGGGCGGCGTCAGTCGAGCGGGCCGAAGCGGCGCTCGAGGCGCTGCTGGAGGCGGCCTGCCCGCGGCATCTCGCGCGCGAGTTCC
>JBCBPG010000159.1:0-7869 GCA_039820865.1 Pseudomonadota bacterium | reverse complement strand
GCCCGGCATCTCGGGGTTCAGCCGGAACATCCGCCAGTGCGGCGTGAACGGGTTGTGCCCGACGCGCGCGATCGCCGCCTCGAGCCGTGTCTTGCCGATAAGGCACCAGGGGCAGATGGGATCCGAGATGATGTCGAGCGGAACCATATGTCCTCCGATGCGATGCCACCCAAGTCGGGTCCGCAGCCGGCCCTGTCAACGTCCAAGGCCCGGGGCGCACGTCCGCGTGACGGCCCTCGGTGGCGGTGCCCCCGCGGCGGCACGCCCTTCCTGCCCCTCCCTGCGTCATGCTTGACCGCGAGAGCTGAACAATCCGCAACCGCTGAGGTCGCAGATCGGGACCGGGATGTTCGCTCTATGTTCGGTCTCTTCGCGCTAGCCTGACGCGGGTGGGCAGGGCCCTCACGGTGGCCGCGCCACCCCAGCTTGCGACGCTCAGCGGTCCCGGCGATGCCGGTCGACCAGGGCGCGTCGCTGGAGCTTGCCGTTCGGTGTGCGGGGCAGGCTGTCGACGGCGATCCAGAGCTTCGGGCGCTTGTAGGGGGCCAGGCGGGCCTCGGCCAGGGCGGCGAGTGTCGCCTCGTCGGGGCAGGTGCCGTCCCCGTCCCCTGCGTCTTCCCCGTCCCCCGCGTCTCCCCCGGGCACGACGAAGGCCGCGATCAGGCTCAGGTCCTCGCGCACCGGCAGCTCGGCTACGGCGATCTCGGCCACGCCCGGCAGACCCGACAGCGCCTCCTCGACCTCCTGCGGCGCCACGCGGTAGCCAAGCGCATTCATCACGTCGTCGCCCCGCCCGAGATGGGTGATGGCACCGTCCGCCGCCATCACGGCCCGGTCGCCGGTGACGAACCAGCGGCCCTCGGGTGTCGTCACGCGATGGGCGGCGTCCGCCCCGGGCTCCTCCCAGTAGCCGAGCATCAGTCCGGGGTCCCGCCGGTCCACCGCCAGCCGGCCGGCGATACCCCTCGCGGCAGCGCGGTCGGCCGCCTCGTCCAGCACCGCGATCCGCCGGCCGGGCTGGGCGTAGCCCGCCGTGCCCGGGGGCGCGGGACGGGCAGGACAGCCGGAGACGAAGGTCGAGACCTCGCTCATGCCGAGCGCCTCGTGCAGCCCCTTGCCCGTGCGGGCGCGCCACGCCTCGGCCACCGCCGGCGACAGCCGCTCGCCCGCCGTCAGCCCGTGCCGGAGCGTCGCGAAGGCCCCCCGCAGATCGTCGCCGCTGCGCAGCAGCTGGCGATAGACCCCGGGAACCGCCGCGAAGATCGTCGCCCCGTGCGCCGCCGCCAGGCGTGGCCAGGCCAGCGGGTCGCGCGGGCCGGCATAGATCAGCGCCGTCGCCCCGGCCGCCCAGGGGTCGGTCAGCCCCGTGCCCAGCGTGAAGGTCCAGTTGAAGGCACCGGCGTGCAGCATCCGGTCCGTGGCCTCCAGCCCGTACCAGCCGTCCCACATCATCCGCCGCGCCCAGGCCGAGCGCTGGGCATGCAGCACGCCCCGTGGCCGGCCGGAGGTGCCGGAGGTGAAGATCAGGAAGGCCGGGTCGTCGGCGGCGGTATCGGCGACGGGACCCGGCGCCTCGGCCGCCATCTCCGCCAGGAGGCCCGGGGGCAGGGCGGTCGTCCCGGCCGGCACCGCCAGCGCCAGTCCCTCGGACCAGGCCAGAAAGCGCGGCCGCAGCCGCGCGACCAGCGCCGCCGCCTCGCCCTCGGTCAGCGCCGCCGCGATCGGGCAGGCGACGCCGCCGGCCGCGATGGTCGCGAAGAAGAGGATCGGGAACGAGGTGTCGCTGGCAAGCCTCAGGCCCACCCGGTCCCCCGGCCGCAGCCCGGCCTGCCTGAGCGCCGCCGCAAGCGCCCGCACCCGCCGGTCGAGCGCGCCGTAGGTCAGCCGCGCGGCGACGGCGCCCGACGCATCGGGCAGCACGTCCAGCGCGGTCTTGTCCGGCGTGACCGCCGCCGCGGCCAGCACGTGGGCTGCCATGTTGAAACGGGCCGGCGGCGACGGGGGGGCTCCCCCGTCGAGGGCGAGCGGGCCCGCGTCGGTCATGCCCCCGGAAATCGCCGGGGGTGACCCGTCATGGTGGTCAGGCGGGGCGTCGCGCGCCGTCACGCGAGCGCCCCGGTTCTCAGGCCTGGCCGATCGACTCGATCGCGCGCACGCCCTGGAGGATTTCCTCGATCCCGCTGTTTTCGCCCAGCCGGCCGCTGCAGCAGTCGCCCATCAGGAAGCGCAGCAGCGCCGCGAAGGTCTCGGTATCCGCGGTGTAGCGGACACCGCGGCCCTCGCGCCGCGCCCGGACGAGACCGGCACGCAGCAGCACGGCCAGGTTGGTCGACATGGTGTTCTGCTTGGCGCAGAGGCGCTCGGCCACCTCGCCAGCGAGCAGCCCGTGTGGCGCCGCCTCCATCAGGAGCCGGAACGCCTCGAGCCTTCGAGCATGGCCCAGCGCGCTCAGCGCGGCCATCGCGTCTTCCTTTTGCATGTCAATCATCATCCCAGGAAACCCACCATCAATCCGTTGAACCACAAACCCTCCACCTGCTGCACATGGTCTTTATCGAAAGGTGTTGAAATGCGACAATCTGACAACGTGAGTAAGGCGCTGCCTCACGTTTCGGTGACCGGTTGTAGCATTTCGGACGGGAATCGTCACGCCCCGCGCCGCCTTGCGCGATCCTGGGACTCCGCCATTTCGCGGGCGACGTCCCGCTTCGCCGATGACGGGACCGGCGCGGGGCGGATCGCAGGGCGCTTCGGCGCGCTGATCAGAGAGCGGTCCACCCGCCGTCCACCGAGATCGTCGTGCCCGTGATCTGCGCCGCGTCGTCCGAGCACAGGAAGGCCACCGTGCCGCCCATCTGCTCGACCGTGGCGAATTCCTTCGAGGGCTGGCGCTCGAGCAGGACGTTGCGGACGACGTCCTCGCGGCTCATGTCGTACTTGGCCATCGTGTCGGGGATCTGGTCCTCGACCAGCGGCGTCAGCACATAGCCCGGGCAGACGGCGTTGCAGGTGATCGGCTCCTCCGCCGTCTCCAGCGCGGTGACCTTGGACAGGCCCACGATCCCGTGCTTGGCCGCGACATAGGCCGACTTGAAGGGCGAGGCCGTCAGCCCGTGCGCCGAGGCGATGTTGACCACGCGCCCCCAGCCCGCCTTGCGCATCACCGGCAGCGCGGCCGCCGTGGTGTGGAAGGCCGAGGACAGGTTGATCGCGATGATCGCGTCCCACTTGGCGGCCGGGAAATCCTCGATCTTCTCGACATGCTGGATGCCGGCATTGTTGACCAGGATATCGCAGGCGCCAAAGCGCTGGACCGTCTTGTCGATCAGCAGGCGGCACTGGTCGCCCTTGGACATGTCGGCCTGGATATAGGCCACCTCGGCGCCGGTCTCCCTGGCCACCTGCTCGGCCAGCGCGTGGTCGGCCTCGGTGTCGCTGAACGAGTTCAGCACCACCCTGGCGCCGCGCTTCGCCATCTCGGTGGCGACCCCCAGCCCGATGCCGGAATTCGATCCGGTGATGACGGCCGTCTTGCCCGTGAGCGCCATGCAATCCTCCATGGACGTCGTGATCGTCGAGCGCCGACCACGGGGTGCGGCGGCGCGTGAGGCGGGTTATAGCGGGGGGGCAGGGCAGTCGCGAGCGTTCGCACCCGCAAAACGAGCAAAAAAAAGCGCCCCACAAGGGGGCGCGTCAGGTGTTGAGGCAGGTTTCATGCAGGCAAGAAACCTATCGAGCAGTGGGGGGACGATACGCCGGAACCCCCACGGCGACAAGGGGCATTTGCGTATGACGTTGAGAGTAACGCGCAACCTCGGGGCTGTGCTCGTCTTTTCGCTGTCATCGTTCCTTTGCATTGCGCCGGCGGCGGCCGATGGCGCGTCCCATGCGATCGCGATGCATGGCGAACCGGCGCTCGGCCCGGACTTCGAGGCCTTTCCCTACGTGAACCCCGACGCCCCCCGCGGGGGGACGCTGCGGATGGGCGAGGTCGGCGGCTTCGACAGCCTCAACCCCTTCGTCCTGCGCGGCGATGCGCCCTGGGCGATGCGCGGCCATGTATACCAGACACTTATGGCCCGCAGCTATGGCGAGGCCTTCACGCTCTACCCCGCCCTCGCCGAGAGCATCGAGGTCGCGCCCGACCGCAGCGCGGTGCATTTCACCCTCGATCCCCGCGCCCGCTTCTCCGACGGCTCGCCCGTCACGGCGGCGGACGTGGTCTGGTCGCTCGAGGTCCTCGGCCGCGAGGGCCATCCCCGCTACCGCAACGCCTGGGCCGCCATCGAGCGTATCGAGACCGCCGATCGCCGCGTCAGCGTGTTCTTCCGCGAGCCGAACCGCGAGCTGCCGCTGCTGATCGGCCTTCGCCCCATTCTGAAACAGGCCGCGCCCTGGACCGGGGGGCTCGACACAACGCCGCTCACGCCGCCCATCGGCTCCGGCCCCTACACGGTCGAGAGCGCCGAGCCCGGCCGCCAGGTCACCTTCGCCCGGGTCGAGGACTGGTGGGGCGACGCGCTCCCCTCCTCGCGGGGCCTGAACAACCCCGCGCGCATCCGCTACGAGTTCTTCCGCTCGGGCGATGCGCTCTGGGCCGCGGTCGCGGCGGGCGAGATCGACCTCTTCTCCGACGGCGACCCCGTCCGCTGGGCCCAGGGCTACGACTTCGCCGCCGTCCGCGAGGGTCGGCTGGCGCGGGCCGAGATCGCCCATGCCCGCCCCTCCGGCATGCACGGCTTCGTCTTCAACACCCGCCGCGCGCCGCTGGAGGACCGCCGCGTGCGCGAGGCGCTGGGGATCCTGTTCGACTGGGCCTGGATCAACGACCGCCTCTATGCCGGCCAGTACCGCCGGATCACCTCGTTCTTCTCCGGCTCCGCGCTCGCCTTCGACGGCCCGGCCGAGGGCGCCGAGGCCGCGCTCCTCGCCCCCTTCGATCTCCCCGAAGGCACGCTCGACGGCACCGCCCGCTGGCCCGGGACCGCCGGTACCGGGCGCGACCGACGCACCCTCCGCCGCGCCGGCCGCCTCCTCGACGCGGCCGGCTGGGAGATCCGCGACGGCCGGCGCGCGGACGCCACCGGCCAGCCCCTCGCGCTCGAGGTCCTCGTGCGCGACAGCACCGACGAGACCCTCGCCGGGCTCTGGCAGGCGACCCTCGACCGCCTCGGCGTTGCGCTCGAGATCCGGCGCGTCGACGGCGCCCAGTTCGCCGAGCGGCTGCGTGGCTACGACTACGACATCACCGTCGCCCGCTGGTCGATGTCGCTCAGCCCGGGCACCGAGCAGCGGCTCTATTTCGGCGCCGCCGGCCGCGAGGCGGAGGGCACGCGCAACTACCCGGGCATCGCCGATCCCGCCGTCAATGCTTTGATCGACGCCCTGATTTCCGCCTCAGATCCTGAGAGCTTCACCGCCGCCGCACGCGCCCTCGACCGCGTCCTGACGGCCGGGCTCTACGTCGTGCCCTTCGGCACGCTGCCCAATGACCGAATCGCGCACACCACCCCATGGACCCGCCCCGGCGGCGCGCGCGCCCGGGCCAACCTCTACGGCTGGTGGGGCTGGTGGGCCGGCCCCGGCACCTGGTGGCAGGAATGAGCGGCGCGGCCACGGCGCCCGGGGCCGACCCCCTCATCGCCACGCTGGCCGAGGTCTTCGGCTTTCCGGACTTCCGCCCCGGCCAGCGCGAGATCGTCGAGGCGATGGCCGCGGGCGAGGACGTGCTCGCCATCATGCCGACGGGCGGCGGCAAGTCGCTCTGCTACCAGCTCCCCGCGCTGCTGCCCGCCAGCGGCCTCACCCTGGTCATCTCGCCCCTCATCGCGCTGATGGAGGACCAGGTCAGCGCGCTGCGCGCCGCCGGCGTCGCCGCCGCCATGCTCACCTCCGCCACGGCCGAGGAGGAGCGTGCCGCCACCGCCGACGCGCTGCGCGAGGGCCGGCTCGACCTCCTCTACGTCGCCCCCGAACGCCTCGCCTCCGAGGGCTTCTGCAACTGGCTGTCCCGCCTCGGCATCGCCCGCATCGCCGTGGACGAGGCGCACTGCATCGCCCAGTGGGGCCACGACTTCCGCCCCGACTACCTCCGCCTCGGCCCGCTGGCCGCCAGTCTCGGCGTTCCCGTCGGCGCCTTCACCGCCACGGCCGACGAGGATACCCGCGCCGAGATCGAGGCCCGCCTCTTCGCGCCCCGCCTCGGCGAGGCCCGCCCCCGCGTCTTCCTGCGCGGCTTCGACCGCCCCAACCTCTTCCTCGCCTTCGAGCCCAAGCAGGGCGGCGACGGCCAGGTCGTCGACTGGGTCGCCGCGCGCCCCGGCGTCTCGGGCATCGTCTATGCCGCCACCCGCGCCCGCTGCGAACGCCTGGCCGAGGCGCTGGCCAGGCGCGGCCTCGATGCCCACGCCTATCACGCGGGTCTCGAGCCGGCCGAACGCGAGGGCCGCCAGCGCGCCTTCGCCCGCGCCGATGCCATGGTGATGGTCGCCACCGTCGCCTTCGGCATGGGGGTCGACAAGCCGGACGTCCGCTTCGTCGTCGAGGCCGACCTGCCGAAATCGATCGAGGCCTATTACCAGGAGATCGGCCGCGCCGGTCGCGACGGCGCCCCGGCCGAGACCATCACCTTCTACGGCACCGACGACATCCGCCTCGCGCGGCGGCGCATCGACGAGAGCGGCGCGCCCGACGATCGCCGCCGCGCCGACCATGCCCGCCTGCAGGCGCTCCTTTCGCTGGCCGAAACCCCCGCCTGCCGCCGCGTCTCGCTGCTGGCCTATTTCGGCGAGACGACCCAGCCCTGCGGCCACTGCGACACCTGCCGCACGCCGCCCGCCACCATCGACGGCACCGAAGCCGCGCAGATGGCGCTCTCGGCCATGCTGCGGACGGGCGAGCGCTTCGGCATGGGGCACATCGTCGACGTCCTGCGCGCCCAGCCGAACGAGAAGACCGCGCGCCTCGGCCACGACCGGCTCAAGACCTGGGGCGTCGGCGCCGCGCATCCCGAAGGCGCCTGGAAGGCCTGGCTCCGCCAGCTCTATGCCCAGGGCCTCTGCGAGATCGACGGCGAACGCCACGGCGCCTGGGTCGTCACCGAGGCCGGCTGGGAGGTCCTGCGCGGCCAGCGCCCCGTCGTCCTGCGTCCCGCCGAGGCGGCAGCGCCCCGGCGTCGCAGCCGCGCCGCCTCCGGTGCCGGTGCCGGGACCGGTGGCGGGACCGGTGGCGGAACAGGCGGGGCAGGGGGCACACGCGCGCCCGCCACGCCGCCCGCCGAGCTGTCCGAGGCCGACCAGGCGCTCTTCGAGGCGCTCCGCGCCGAGCGCCGGCGCCTCGCCGCCGATGCCGGCGTGCCGCCCTACGTGATCTTCCACGACCGCACCCTCGTCGCGCTGGCCGAGAGCCGCCCCGCCGACCCCGAGGCCATGATGGCCGTCCCCGGCATCGGCCGCGGCAAGATCCAGAAGTTCGGCGAGGATTTCCTGGCGATCATCCGCGCCCATGCCTGACCGCCCTGCGGGCTGCGGCAGGGTTGCACCGCCTTTGAGATATGTTATATCATAACGCACGATGCGCGGTGGCGGTGCTCAAGGCGCCAGATCCGCACAGGCGACCCGGCCAGGTCGCCAGATCCACACAGGCGACCCGGCAAGGTCGCCCGATCCACAAGGACCGCGACGAC
Source organism: Pseudomonadota bacterium (assembly GCA_039820865.1). Classification (GTDB taxonomy): domain Bacteria; phylum Pseudomonadota; class Alphaproteobacteria; order Rhodobacterales; family Rhodobacteraceae; genus Thermohalobaculum. The sequence goes on along the minus strand of JBCBPG010000159.1, from coordinate 185 downwards.
TTCCCCGAGGGGTCGCGTTCCTGCCGTGCTCCACGCGACGACAGGCCCGCGGACGCCATCCCGTCCGCGGGCCCTTTTTCAGGGGTGTCGTTGCGCCCTGCCGGCGGCACGACGGTGCGCTCCACGCACCCCACGGGCATCGCAGGCACCGCTGACGGGGTGAGCCCCCGCAAGTCTCATCGCGG
>JBCBPG010000158.1:0-7888 GCA_039820865.1 Pseudomonadota bacterium | reverse complement strand
GGGGCCAGCGCCAACCGTGGCATGGCGCCCCGATCCCGCCACCGACCCAGCCACCGACCCAGCCACCGACCCAGCCACCGATGCCGCCACCGATGCCGCCACCGATCCCGGGCCCCGGCCCCGCAACTGTCCCCGTGACGGTGTCCGGTCAGCCCATGGTCGGGATCACGAACTCCGCGCCTTCCTTGACGCCCGAGGGCCAGCGCGCCGTCACCGTCTTGGTGCGGGTGTAGAAGCGGAAGGCATCGGGCCCGTGCTGGTTCAGGTCGCCGAAGGCCGATTTCTTCCAGCCGCCGAAGGTGTGATAGGCCAGCGGCACCGGGATCGGCACGTTCACGCCCACCATCCCGATGTTCACCCGGCTGGCGAAGTCCCGCGCCGTGTCGCCGTCGCGCGTGAAGATCGCGACGCCGTTGCCGTATTCGTGGTCCATCGCCAGGCCCAGCGCCTCCTCGTAGGTCTGCGCCCGCACCGTCGACAGCACCGGGCCGAAGATCTCGGTCCTGTAGATGTCCATGTCGCGGGTGACCCGGTCGAACAGGCAGCCGCCCATGAAGTTGCCGTCCTCGTAGCCCTGCAGGCTGAAGCCCCGCCCGTCGACCACCAGCTCGGCCCCCTCCTCGACACCGCGGTCGACCAGGCCCTTGACCCGGCCCAGCGCCTCGCGCGTGACCAGCGGGCCGAAATCGACGTCGTTGCCGGCGGTGTAGGGCCCGACCTTCAGCGCCTCGACCTTGGGCGCGAGCGTCGAGATCAGCCGGTCGGCGGTGTCCTCGCCCACCGGCACGGCGACCGAGACCGCCATGCAGCGCTCGCCCGCCGCGCCGTAGCCCGCGCCCACCAGCGCATCCGCCGCCTGGTTCATGTCGGCGTCCGGCATGACGATCATGTGGTTCTTGGCGCCGCCGAAGCACTGCACGCGCTTGCCCGCCGCCGTGCCGCGCGAATAGACGTAATGCGCGATCGGCGTCGAGCCGACGAAGCCGATGGCGCCCACGTCCTCGTTGTCCAGCAGCGCGTCGACCGCCTCCTTGTCCCCGTTCACGACGTTGAGGATGCCCGCCGGCGCCCCCGCCTCGAGCATCAGCTCGGCCAGCATGATCGGGCAGGACGGGTCGCGCTCGCTCGGCTTCAGCACGAAGGCGTTGCCGCAGACGATGGCAGGACAGAACTTCCACATCGGGATCATCGCGGGGAAGTTGAACGGCGTGATGCCCGCCGCCACGCCCACCGGCTGGCGCACCGAGTACATGTCGATGCCGGGACCCGCGCCCTCGGTGAACTCGCCCTTCAGCAGATGCGGCGCGCCGATGCAGAACTCGGCGACCTCGAGCCCGCGGATCACGTCGCCCTTGGCATCGGGCAGCGTCTTGCCATGCTCGCGGCTGATCGCCTCGGCCAGCGCGTCCATGTCGCGATGCAGGAGGTCGACGAACTTCATCATCACCCGCGCGCGCTTCTGCGGATTGGTGGCGGCCCAGGCGGGCTGGGCGGCGCGGGCGTTCTCGACCGCCGCGGCGACCTCTGCCCCGCTCGCCAGCGGCACGCGCGCCTGCACCTCGCCCGTCGCGGGGTTGTAGACATCGGCAAAGCGGCCCGAGGTCCCCTTCACATGCGCGCCGCCGATGAAATGCGTGAGCTCCGTCGTCATCGTCCTCTCCCTTGTCCCGGCCCCCGGCCTGTTCTCCCGCGACCTTGGACGATCTCGGCCGGCTGCGGTCAAGACTGCCTGACCGCGCCGTGTACCTGCGCCGTGTCCCCGCGCCTTGTCCCCGCGCCGTGTCCCCGCGCCGTGTCCCTGCGCCGTGTCCCTGCGCCGTGTCCCTGCGCCGGGTCTTCCGGGCGAGGGCCCGGACGCCCTCGGGCGGGCGGGCGCGTGGCACGGTCGCCACAGCCCGTCCGCCGCCGCAGGAACCGATACCATGGTCGGCCCCCGCATGACGGTCCCGTGACACGGATCAAGGCCCGCGCGGGCGGCGGGTGGTGAAACGCCGGTGTGCCGCCGGCCTGCTCCCGGCCCGCGGGCACCGACAAGGAGTAGAGCCCATGAACCGCGTCACCGCGGTCGCCGCCCTGGCGACCGTTCTCTCCCCGCTTGCCCTGGCGCCGGCCGCCCTGGCCGAGGGTCCGTTCGGCCTGCATCTCGACGGCACGATCGGCGAGAGCGGGTTCGGCAAGTACGTGCCCCCGCTCCTGAACCCCGTGTTCAACGAGACGCCGCACATCACGACCGAGGCAAAGCCCTTCATCGCCTATCACGACGTGCCGGACGACTTCATCTCGAACGGCGGGCGGGTGATCGCGGCCGGCCTGCAGCTCCGCGCCGCGATCACCGAGCGCTTCGGCCTGATCGCCACGCTCGACGGCTACAGCGACCTGGGCTTCGACGACACGCTGTCCGACGACGGCGGCTTCAACGACCTGGGCTTCGGCGCGAAATACGCGTTCCTCTACGACCCGGCCGCGGGCTACATCGCCACCGCCGGGCTGCGCTACACCGCGCCCATCGGCAACCTGGACACCAACGTCCTGGGCCTGGCGGGCAGCAATATCGACCTCAACGGCACCGGCGCGGGCTACCTCAACCCCTTCGTCACCGGGCGCTACGATATCGGCGCGCTGGGGCTGCAGGCCTCGGTCGGCGGGCAGATCGCGCTCTCGGACGACAACTGGAGCTTCATCCACGCCTCGACCCACGTGGACTACGAGGTGGTCGAGAACCTGTTCCCCTTCGCCGAGCTCAACATCTTCGCGCCCGTCGATGGCGGCGACTCGGTGGTGAACGACGTGGGCCTGACCCAGCTGACCGGCGCAGACATCGCCGATGTGGGTGCCGAGGACCCGCAGACGATGGTCCTGCTCGGCGGTGGCATGCGCTACCGCGTCCATGACAACGCCATCCTCGGCATCGGCGTCGAGGGCAACCTGACGAACCGCGAGGACACGATCTACGGCTGGCGCTTCATCGCCGATGCCGTGATCCATTTCTAAGCCCCACGCCCCCGCCGCGCCGGTCTAGCCCCCGGCGCGCACAAACAGCCGCTCGGCAATGACGGCGAGGCGCGGCACGTCCGCGCCCATCGCCACGGCCGCCGGATCGGCCGCGTTGCCCTCCAGCCCCCGGGCGTGGACGCCCTGCAGGATCGCCGCCATGCGAAAGACGCTGTAGGCGAGCAGCAGGTCGAGGTTGCCCACCGCCCTGCCCGTCCGGTCGGCATAGCGCGCCGCCAGCGCCTCCATCCCCGGCAGGCCCAGCGCGTCCAGATCCTCGTCGGCAAGGCCGTAGCGCAGGTCCGCCGGGAACACCCAGGTCATCAGCAGATAGGCGAGATCGCCGAGCGGATGGCCGAGGGTCGACAGCTCCCAGTCCAGCACCGCGACCGCCCGCGCCTCGCCCGCCGCGAAGCGCAGGTTGTCGAGGCGATAGTCCCCATGCACGAGGCAGGTCTCGTCCGGCACGGCCCCGAGCGCCGCGGGCAGCGCCTCGATCAGCCGCTCCATCGCCGGGATCGCCGCCGTCTCGCTCGCCCGGTACTGCGCCGACCAGCGCGCGGTCTGGCGCATGAGGTACCCGCCCGGCCGGCCGAAAGCGGCCAGGCCCGCGGCCGCGACATCGACGCCGTGGATCGCGGCCAGCGTGTCGACCAGCGTCTCGGCCACCGCGCGGCGGAAGGCGGGCGTGCGGGCGGGCAGCGCGAGATGGGTGTGCCCCTCGCCCTCGACATAGGCCATCACGTAGAAGGCCGCGCCGATCACGTCCGGATCCTCGCAGAGATGCGCCATCGCCGGCACCGGCACGCCCGTGCCCGCCAGGGCCGCCATCACGCGGTACTCGCGCTCGATCGCATGGGCCGAAGGGAGCAGCGTGCCGTAGGGCTTTCGCCGCAGTACCCGGCGCGCGCCGTGCGAATCCTCGACGAGATAGGTGGGATTCGACTGCCCGCCCCGGAACCGCGTCCAGCGAAAAGGCGGCCGCATTTCCGTGAGCCGATCGGCGAGATAGGGCTCCAGCCGGTCAAGCGGCAGGTCCAGCGCTTCGCCCGATACGGGCGTTTCATGATTGATTTCGCCCGGTTTTTCGGGCCCACCGACGCGGCCTCCCGCGCCCTCCGATCCCGTTGCGGTCATGCCACACCACCCGTGACGCGCGAGAAAGTCCAGAAACTGGCCACGAAATGCGCGCATTCGTTGCGCAGAAACGCAACGTCAACGGTCTTGTGGGACCGTAGACATGCGGTGTCGATGATTGGTGGCATCGATACCGTTTCTCCTCCCTGTCGACTCGGCCGCACTTCGGTGCGGCCTTTTTTTTGCGTTCTGCGGCAGTGATTTCCAGAACGGGGCTTGCACGGGCAACCGATAACGCCATCGGCCCGGTCAAACGCGATTTGCCTGTTGACCTCGGACCGCTTTCTGGAAACCGTGCGGGAGCCCAAGGCAAAGCCGGGTCGACAGGGAAGACGGACGACCGGATCAACGCGGTCGCAAGAAGGGGACGCCGCCGCGGCGTCCCCTTTCTCGTCGCCACGGCGGCCTCACCGCTTCGAGACCGGACCCGCCTGCCGGGTTGATTTCGCCCCGGCGCGCTGGCAACCACCCGCCGGGAGCACCAGGAGGAACGGCACCGATGAGCAACCGCATGTCCGCCCCGTCCGTGGCAGGCCCGGCGGCCGCGAAGGTCGCGGCGCTGGCCTTGGCCGCGCTCCTGCCGGCCGGCGCTGCGCTGGCGCAGAACGACGAGCTGCGCACGACCCATGGCGACTGGCAGGTGCGCTGCGCGCCAGGCACCGACGAGTGCGTGATCGCCCAGATCGGCAAGGGACCGAACGGCGGCGACGTTCTCGAGGTGCGGATCCGCAAGATCCAGGGCCTGCAGGCCCAGGACGGCGAGGCCGTGCCCGCGGCGATCCAGATCCTCGCCCCCCTCGGCGTGGCGCTGAAGGCCGGCGTGCGCGTGCAGGTCGACAGCAAGGAGGTCCGCGGCGCGCCCTTCGAGGTCTGCGCCCAGGGCGGCTGCGTCGTGCGCGAGCCGATGTCCGAGACCTTCGTCGACGAGATGAAGGCCGGCAACAGGGCCACGATCTCGCTGGCCGCGATCACCCAGTCGGGCGAGGCGCAGCAGATCGACGTCACCGTCTCGCTCTCGGGCTTTACCCGCGCCTACAACGCGATCAGCCCCTGATCACGGCACCGCCCGATCACCGGACCCGCTCCCGGCCCATGCCCCCATGGTGCCGCCGCCACCGGTGGTGACTCTGCGCCGTCACGCCGATCTGGCGCACCGCATCCGAAACCGATGCGCCCTGGCCCTGCAGCACCTCCACCTGGGCCGGATGGCCTGTCTCGCGTCCCGGCCGTCTCCGATCCTCCCCAATGCGGGACAACCCTTTGCCGCTCTGCGGATCCTTTCGGCAGGGCACGCCAGGGGGAGTTTCCGGCCTCGCTCCGGGAAAGCAGAGTTGTCGCAAGCGATGGCTTGCGTGGCACTTCGGATGGCCAAGTCCGACCGGGGCGCGCCGCTCTCCAACAACAATGCTCGCGTGACTGGAAAGCGCCTGAAGCAATTCTGATCCGAATGTAAAATTCCTTTACAGATCTCATCACAGTAATCCACAGAAACAGCATCTGCGTTCACCATCAGTACAAAATCAGATATAGACAAAGCCTACGCCGCGCGAATCGACAGAAAAGAAGCGGCGCCGGGAGGAGGCATGACGGACTTCCATTCGAAGAGACCGGCGCCATGGTCCGGAGATCCGCGTGCGCGCGCACTGATCGAGAACAACAAGGCCACTATCACGCGGCTCGCGGACCGGATCAGCAACGGTGCCTATTCGGCAGCGCAGCGTCGCGCCCAGGAGCCGAGCGAACCCCAGGCGAAGGGGCTGATCTTCTCCGACCTCGGTGCCGGCAAGGCGGCGAGCGAGGCGCGTCCCTATGTGCGCATCAGCCCCAACCGGCGCGTCGTCGTCGTCGATTACGAGACCAGCCGGCAGATGCACTTCCTCGGCGAGCTGCGCGTCGCGGACGGCCAGCGGCGCTTCGTGCTGGCGACCGCGGCCAACGGCTTCTTCTCGCCCGTCGACGCCGAGGTCGCGGCAGCACTGGCGGACCTCGACGGGGCGGTGCTGGGACCGGCGCGTGACGAGGCGAGGCTGGCGCGCGAGATCGGGGCGCAGCTGGGCATCGAATGACCGCGGGGGACGGGGCCGACGTTTCGCAGCGAGGAGCGCGCGATGTCTTCTTACAAGTCTGAAGGAAACGCCGCGTACGATCATGGGGCCGCAACTGCCCTGAACGCTGATGCCACCGAGGTGCAGCGCGCCTGGGAGCGACACCTGGCGAACGAACCGGTCGCCGGCGGCGCCACGGGCGTGCGCAACGACATCGTCTCGTCCTGGGTCCGCAGCTCGAGCGCCGGCATCGATCCGCAGCGCGGCGAGGCACCGGCGGCGGAGGATGCCGACCATGTCGCGCAGCTGCGTCGCGCCAACCGCGAGCTCTGCGACGCCGCCAGCGGTTCGATCAACCGCATCGGCCGCATGCTCCACGGCACCGACGCCATGCTGGTGCTGACCGAGCGGCACGGCACCGTCATGGAGGCGATCGGCGACCGCGCGACGCTGGAGGCGGCCCGGAACATCAACCTGCATGTCGGCGGCCAGTGGCACGAGGAGGCGGTGGGGACCAATGGTATCGGCACCGCGCTCTGGTCGGGCCGCCCGATGTTCGTGCATGGCTCGGAGCATTTCGTCGAGACGCTGAAATGCTGGAGCTGCGCCGCCGCGCCCATCCGCGATCCCATCGACAGGTCCGTGATCGGCGCGGTCGATCTGTCGGGCTTCACCAGCATCTTCCGTGAGCACAACATCGCCTTTGCCGCCGCGGCGGCGGGCGAGGTCGAGGCGGCGCTGGCCCAGGGGCTGAGCGAGGAGCGGATCCGACTGCTGGAGGCACTGATCGAGAAGGTGCCGGCCAGGGGCGAGGACAGCGCGCTCCTCCTGCTCGACCGGCACGGACGCATCATGCATCGCTGCGGTGTGGACGGGCTGGTCGCCAGCGACGGCACCCTGATCGACACGCGCCTCGGCCAGCGCCTGATCGACCTCGGCGGCGCCGTGTCGCTCGAGGCGGTCACCGCGGCGCTGCCGAGCACGCTCGAGTACCGCGACGTGACGACGATCGACCTCGATGGCGAGTTGCGCGGCGTCGCGCTCATCCTCGAGCGGCACCGTCGCCGTCCCTCGGTGCCGCGCGCGGTGCAGTCGCTCCGGCCGCAGGCGAAGCCTCGTCCCGTCACGGGTGGCGAGATCGTCGCGGAATGCCCCGCGATGCTCCGCGCGATCGACCTCACCGAGCGGGTCGCCCGGGTGAACGCGCCGGTGCTGATCCAGGGTGAGACGGGCACGGGCAAGGAGCTCTTCGCCCGGCTGATCCATGCGGAGCATTCCGCGGGGCGCAACACGCCGTACATCGCCGTGAACTGCGGCGCCATCTCGCGCGAGGTCTTCGGCGGCGAGCTGTTCGGCCACGTCGACGGTGCGTTCACCGGCGCGCTCCGGCAGGGCAAGGCGGGCAAGCTGGAGGAGGCGAAGAACGGTGTCTTCTGCCTCGACGAGATTGGCGAGATGCCTCTCGAGCTCCAGCCCTATCTCCTGCGCGTGCTGGAGGAGCGGGTGATCCATCGCATCGGCGAGACGCAGGGCCGCCCGTTCGAGGCCCGGCTCGTCGCGCTTACCAATCGTGACCTCGCCGCCGAGGCCGAGGCGGGGCGGTTCCGCAGCGACCTCTACTACCGCATCGATGCGGTCACGGTGCATGTGCCGCCGCTGCGCGAGCGCGGCGACGACGTCCTGCTGCTCCTCGACCATTTCAACCTGCGTACCGC